>JAJYTX010000053.1 GCA_021792815.1 Pseudomonadota bacterium | reverse complement strand
CCGGCCTGTGCTTTCTCGACAGTATCGAACTCGATGAGTTGCGTCAGCCGATTCACGTCTACAGCCGCCGCCTGGTGGTCGACTCCGAGGGGGCGGGACGGTACCGGGGGGCGCCCTCCATCGCGGTGGAATTCGGGCCCCTCGCCGGGGAAATCTCGGTCGGGTACGTCAGCGACGGCGCAGTCAATCCCGCGCGGGGTGTGCGCGGCGGCCTGGACGGCGGCCGCGCGAATCAGTGGCGGGTGCGCGCGGACGGCGATCGCGAGTCCCTGCCTGCCTGTGCACAAGTGAGTCTGCGCGCCGGCGAGCGGGTCCTGTCCGTGTCCACGGGCGGTGGCGGATATGGCCCGCCGGATCTGCGGGATCCGCTTCTGGTGGCAAGCGACCTGCGCGAGCGCTGGATCACGGCGCAGCGTGCGCGGCAGGTCTACCGGGTCGCGGTCGATGCGGACGGCACGGTCGATGAGCAAGCAACGAGTGCGCTGCGCTCCACTCCACACAAGTGAGTACCTCTCATGAACCCGATTGACACAGTGGAAATTCCCAGATCCTGGCGCTACGCCGACACGTACGAATTCATGGAGCGTGTACAGCAGGGAATGCCGCCGGCGATCATCTGCGTCGCGTGCAACGGCGGTGTCCAGGGCAAGGAATCCCACCCGGCCCTGCCGGAGACCGCGGAGGAGATCGCCGACTCCGTGTACGACGCCTACCGTGCCGGAGCAAGCGTCGTCCACGTGCACGCGCGGGATCCGCGCAATCTGCCCGAGGCTGCCATCACGACGGAGGCCTGGTGGGAGGTCAATTCCAGGATCAGGGCGCGTTGTCCGGACATCATCATCAACAATACGACCGGCGGCGGCCCGAATTCCACGATGGAGAACCGGCTGTCCTGTCTCGACGCCAAACCGGAGCTCGCCTCACTCAATCTCACCCCGGACATGAGCCGTTTCAGGCTGAAGGAACGCAAGCCGCCGCTGCCGAATCCCCGTGGTGCGATCGAGTTCGACGACTGCATTCCCTTCACCTACCGCCTGGTAGAGGAATTCGCCCGCGCCATGAAGGCGAGGGGCATCAAGCCGGAGCTCGAGACCTACCACTCCGGAGGCGCGTGGGTGATGCGGGACCTGATCGAGCATGCGCTCATCGACTCACCGGTATACGTGCAGACGGTGATGGGTTATCAGACTTCGAGCTTTCCCACGCCGGAGAATGTGCTGCAACTCGTCAAGGAACTGCCCTGCGGCGCGATCTGGCTCTGTTCCGGAATCGGACCATTTCAGTTGCCGATGACGACATTCGCCCTGTTGCTGGGCGGACACGTCCGCGTCGGTCTCGAAGACAATCTGTACTTGAAGCGTGGGCATAAACTGAAGTCCAATGCGGAGGTCGTGGCGCGCACGGTCCGAATCGCGCAAGAGCTGAATCGGCAGGTGGCGACCCCGGCACAGGCGCGAAGAATGCTCGGACTATCGGCGGTGCCGAGTTCCTATTGACCGGCGGCGCCTGTGGATTTCGGAGTTACGATGAGATTCAAAGACAGAACCGCCGTGGTCACCGGAGGTAGCCAGGGCATTGGTCGGGCCGTTGCCGAACGACTCGCGTCGGAGGGAGCCCGGGTCGTGGTCGTGGCCCGCCGTGATCTCGGGCGTGCGCAGCAGGTTGTGGCTGGGATCTGCGGCCAGGGAGGAACCGCGCACGGCGAGGTCGCGGATGTCACGGATCGGACCAGCGCGCGCATGCTCGTTTCCCGGATTCTTGTCCGGCACGAGCGCATCGATGTCCTGGTCAATTGCGCGGGCGTCTTTCTGGCGACTCCAGCCGGAGAAAGCGCCGATGAGAGCGTCGATCGCACCATTGCCACCAATCTGACCGGAACGTTCACCATGGTGGATGCCGTGGTGCCGTCAATGAAGCTGCGTAGCGCGGGCTCGATCATCAACGTCGCTTCCGTTGCCGGTTTCATGGGAATCAGTGGCTATTCCGTGTATTGCGCGACCAAGGCGGGCATCGTGATGATGACCCGTGCGCTCGCCTGCGAGCTCGCGCCGCTCGGCATCCGTGTCAACGCAATCGCGCCCGGGAACACGGCTACGCAAATGAACGAGGGGATTCGCACGCGTGCCGAGTACCGCTCGATGCTCGAGGCTATGGGGGCGCGCACGCCGAGCGGCCGCACGTATTCGACGCCGCAGGAGATGGCGGGGATGGTGGCGTTTCTCGCCAGCGAAGAAGCCCGCCCGATGCATGGCACGACTGTGCTGATGGACGAGGGATTTTCCGCGGGAATGTGAGCCGTGCCCGCGCCTCCGATGACGGGTCGGCGGACGATCAGGCCCGGTTGTAACGTGCTTCGGTGAGGGGGCGGCGAACGCCGGCGGGATCGAGCCCGGCTTTCAGCGCGGTCATGACGCCGACCGCCTCCCAATAATTCTCGACGACATGCAGCTGCCCCCGGCGCCAGGGCAGTGCTTCGAGATCGTTTTTCATGATGTTCCGGTTCTCGCGCACCGCGATGACGGGAATTCCCTGCTCGAGAGCGGCCAGAGTCGGGATGCCCACGCAGCCGACGGGGATCACCAGGCAGGAGACCTGGGCGGCCGTGAGGACTCCCGGCGGAGGAGCCGGAGAGATGTCGCGGATGATGCGTGGTGCTCGCTGCAGACCCTTGAGCACGCACATGAAATAGGCATTCGAGATCGCTTCGGCCGCCATCCGCGGATCGACCACGCCGAGATCCTGATTGGAGACTTCCCGCGATGCCTCCATCGGGGCATGCGCGGCCGGAATGTCGTAGAGACTGGACAACGCGTGGGTGAAAATCGCCTCGACGCCGCCCCACGGGTTGATCATGTCGCCGCGCGCGACGTAATAATCCTTGTGGTAATTGGCGGGCATCTCGATCTGGGTGCTGATGGCCAGGGCATCGTAGCTGCCTCGCCGCTCGTCGAGGACCCGCAAGAGGCGCTCCAGGCGCTCCACGCGACCTACGGCCCTTCCCGAGGACGCGTACAGCGCTTCGAGTCTCACGGACGGATCGAGCATCACGATCTCCGCGGCATCCAGGCCAAATGAGGCGCGTGCGGCGTTCACGGAGTTGATGGCCATGTCGGAGAAATAACTGTCAGGATGCCGCTCGAGAGCCACCAGCACCCGGTTGGCGCGCACCGGTTGCAGGCCGATGGTGCCCATCAGCAGTCGGGCAATGATGCTGCCTTCGACGTACAGGCCGTTCTCCGGCAATTCATTGAGATCGGACGCGTTGACCACGTTCGGGTGGGTGATGAGCCGGTCGGAGGCGGCTGCCAGAAGCCTTGCCGCGACATTGGCGTCGCCCGCGTGACCACCGAGCTCCGAGCCGATTCCGGTTGGGATCAGAAATGCCGTGTTGAACGAGCCACAGTCTTCGTTTGGCCGTGACTGGAAATCGAAGATCGACCGAAACTGTCTCGCCGCTGCGCCTGCCGGCCCGCTGATGACGCCAAGCTCACACTGGTAGCCGTTCGAGGTGGTTTCAGGGATCGTCAGTCGCACCGGCAACGCATCGTCGCGCAGTCTCGCGAGCACCTGCGTGCGCAGGTGACGGAGCAGTCCAGCATGGCCGGGTACTGCCGGAACCTCGAACTCTTCCTCATATACGCTCAGCATGGGTGTGCTCCGCATCGAGACAGATAGTCCATGTAGGTAAAAGTCCTGTCGAGCACGAGTTCATCAGACTCGGTAAGCCGGTAGAAAGACGGCAGATTGACGCCGTTGAACAGGCTGGCTTTGACCAGGGTGTAGGCCCCGGCGTAGGCGATGATGATGCGACGGCCGACGTGCAGCGGCGCCTCGAACGTGAATTCGCCGAACAGGTCTCCGGCCAGGCAGGTCGCGCCGGCGAGCAGATAGCGGTATCCGCCGCCGGCGTTGCTGTCGAGCACTTCCGCGCTGAGCTGGTATTCAAAAAGCTCCGGCATGTGGTTGACGGTCGTATCGAGCACCGCGATCGGCAGGCCATCGTTTTCGAACAGATCGACGACCTCGGAGACGATGTAGCCGGCACTGCGACTGATGGCGGCGCCCGGCTCGAACAGGATGTCGGCCGCATATTTCGCGCGCAGATGCTCGAGTGTCTGATGCAGCGGGCCCAGGTTCTGCGCTTCGTCAAACAGATAGCCGCCGCCGAGGTTGATCCACGTCACTCGCTCGAGCAGCGGTTCCAGGTGTCGCTCGAGTCTCTGCACGGTGCGCAGCAGAGGCGAAAAGTCGGTCGCATCGCAGTTGCTGTGTACGAGCAACCCCTCGATGCCCTCGAGGGTTTTCGGTGAAGACCTCAGCACGTCGGTCAGCTGGTCGAGCGGAACACCCAGCTTCGAATGGGTGCAGCAGGGATCGTAGCGCTTGTCCGCGACCAGAGACAGCCGTGGGTTGATGCGCAATCCGCAGGATACCCGTCCGTTTGCCTGTGCGCGGTGCAGCTTCCATTGTGACAGGGAGTTGAAGGAAATGTAGTCACACAGGCGGGAGAGCCTGCCGATCTCGGCTGGCTTGAGCGCCGGTCCGGTCAGGTGCACGAGTCCACGTTGCGGCAGCACTTCGCGGGCCAGTTGCGCCTCGAACAGCGAGCTGGCGTGCAGGCCGTCGACGCTCGCGGCGATGTGTGCGAGCGCGGCACGCTCGGAAAACGACTTCATGGCAAACAGCAGTCGGGTGCGTTCGCCGCGAATGGCGGCGGCCGCCGTGGTGATGTTGTCGGTGAGCTGTCGTTCATCGACGATGAAGGCGGGCGTCGAGACCCTGCCCGAATCGGCGGCGAGTTTGCGTATGCGCGCTTCGGAGTCGCTGGTTGACGTCATGGGAGTGTTCCGACTGACATGGAAAACGCGGCGGTACAGGGTCGGATGCTGAAGCGTCGGTGCGGGTAGGGCGCGGGTGTCGGTGGCGGAGTCAGGTGAGTGGCAATGCCATACGGTTCATCGTCGTTCCATGGCGTGAGGGCAAAAATACGGGAAAGTACCGAGGAATGCGCCGGGTGTGAGGTCGATGATCGCGTCGGCGGCGGGCATGGAGACGGTGCCAGGGCGAGCTGTGGCGCGAGCGGTGTGGGCTCGTAGGTACATCCGCATATTCGTTTCTGAATGAAACGCGAATTACAGTGTCGCGCGGACCAGAATCCTACAGGTTGCAACTGCGGGCGACGATCGCTTAAGACGGCGGGATCAGGCAGGGTGGAACGGGTGATGTGTATGCGGACCGGGATGTCGGCTGAGCTCGGGGCGACTGGTGCACGGAACGCGAATTCGCGCGGCGTCAGGCTGGAAGGGAAGAACGCGACGGGGGGCGGCAACCGGTTGATGGACGTAGCGGTTGCGCCACGCGTGTCGCCTGTGACACGCCCGGTCGCGGTCAAGTGAATGGCTTCGAGGTCGAAAAGCGTCGGCAACGCGACTCCGGGTCCGTTGGTGTTGATCGGCGGTGCGGAGAATTGGGGCGCGGGCCGCAGATCGGTGATTCTCGAGCGGTTCGTGCAGATATCCGGTGGTTCGCGCGCCCGGCTGGTGGTCCTGCCGATGGCATCTGCGCTCAAGTCGACCGGCGAACGGTACGCGGGCATGTTCACTGCTCTCGGGGTGCGCTCGGTGCGCATCTTGGAGACCGCGAGTCGCAGAGAAGCCAACAGGCAGAGTGTGGCCGATCTGCTCGAACAGGGGACCGGCATTTTCTTCACGGGTGGGGAGCAATGCCGGCTCGCCGAGCGTGTTCTTGGGACCCGTCTCGAGCGGGCGATCCGCGCGGCGCACGCGCGCGGTGTCACCGTGGGCGGCACTTCCGCGGGGGCCTCCTTCCTCTCAGCCCACATGATCCGCTTCGGCAGGAGCGGATCGGTGCCGCGCACCGGCATGGTGGATCTCGCGCCTGGTCTCGGCCTGACCTCACGCTTCATCATCGATCAACATTTCGGAAGACGAAACCGCACGGGTCGTCTGTTGACCGCGCTTGCCTTGTGCCCGGATGCGATGGGGCTCGGGCTCGGAGAGGATACGGCGGCATTTGTCGGCGAGGACTCGCTCGAGGTGGTCGGCGAGGGGACCGTCGTCCTCATCGATCCGAGTCGGGCCAAAACCGGTTTCGGCCGGCCGCCCGGACGACACGTTTCCATCGGTATCACGGATCTCACATTCCATTTCCTGGTTCACGGCGCCGCATTTCAGCTGCCTTCGCGCACCGCGACGCTTCCGAACGGGATTGCTCCGGAGACACTTGCCATGAAGATTGAAGAGGCGTCCACTTACGCCGGTCCGAATGTCTGGGCCTACTTCCCCGTGATCAGGCTACGGCTCGATCTCGGAGATCTAGAGCAGTGGCCGAGCGGCCGCCTCGGGCGGCAGTTCCAGGAGGCGCTGCTCGCGGCGCTCCCGGGTCTGCGGGCGCATCGGTGCTCCTACGGCGTTGCGGGGGGGTTCGTCCGCAGGCTCACCGACGGGGAGGGCACCTGGCTCGGGCATGTCCTGGAGCACGTGGCCATCGAGCTGCAGAACATGGTGGGGTCCGCGGTGTCCTTCGGTCGGGCGCGGGAAGTGAAAGGCCGTTGCGGTGTCTATGATGTCGTGTACGAGTTTCGCGACCGGGAGGTTGGCCATGCGGCGGGTCAGTTCGCCTTCAGACTGCTGCAGTCGCTGCTGCCGCGGGCGCTGCGCGGCACGGCGCCCGCGTCGGCGTTCGATTTCACGGTGGAGTTCGCGGGGTTCAGGAGCCTGGCGGAACGGCACAGGCTGGGTCCGAGCACCGCGGCGCTGGTGCAGGCGGCGGAGCGACGCCGGATTCCCTGGGAGCGAATCGATGACGACCACCTGATCCAGTTCGGAACGGGCTCGCGGCAGCGCCGCATCGAAGCATCGATCACCAGCGAGACGCCCTATCTGTCGGTCAGCATCGCGCAGGACAAGATCCTGACCAATCGGGTGCTCGGGACCCTGGGGATTCCGGTTCCTGCGCAGCTGCGGGTGCACGACGTGACGGAAGCGGTGTCCGCAGCGAAGCGACTCGGCTTTCCGGTGGTGATCAAGCCGGTGGATGGAAACCAGGGGCGGGGCGTGCGGCCAAACGTCTGGTCGGTCGAGGAAGTGCAGGATGCGTATGGCACGGCGCAGTGCGAAGGGGCCCGTGTGCTGGTCGAGAAGCACATCGATGGCCTCGATCACCGGCTGCTCGTCGTCGACGGGAGGCTGATCGCCGCCGCCCGGCGGATTCCCGGCCACGTGGTGGGCGACGGCTCGAGCACGGTGGGTCAGTTGGTGGAGCGTCTCAACCAGGATCCGAGACGCGGTGACGGACACGAAAACGTGCTGACGCGCCTGGAACTCGACGAGGAAGCCGACTGGATGTTGAAGCGGGCCGGATACTGTCGCGACAGCGTGCCGGACCGGGGCATCAGGGTATGGCTGCGTGCCGCCGCTAACCTGTCCCGCGGCAGCACGGCGGTGGACGTGACGGAGGACGTTCATCCGGACAACCGGCTGCTGGCGGTCCGCGCCGCGCGTGCGCTCGGCCTCGACCTCGCCGGCGTGGATTTCATCACACCGGATATCTCCCGCTCGCACCTGGAGGTGGGAGGGGCCGTGACGGAGGTGAATGCCGCCCCCGGACTGCGCATGCATCTGGCGCCATCGGAGGGCGCTGCCCGTCCGGTTGCGGACCGGATCCTCGCGCACTTGTTTCCCCGGGGTCGGCCGAGCACGGTGCCGATCGCCGCGATCACCGGGACCAACGGCAAGACCACGACGGCGCGGATGGTGGCCCACGTGGCCGCAAAGACCGCGCGTCGCGTCGGTCTCACCACCACGAACGGCGTGTACATCGACGGTGAGCTGATCTCGGCCGGTGATACCACGGGTCCCGCTTCGGCCCGCATGGTATTGAACGATCCGGCGGTCGATCTGGCCGTGCTGGAGACGGCGCGGGGTGGAATGTTGCGGGAAGGCCTTGCCTTTCGACACTGCAGCGTGGGGGCCGTGCTCAATGTCACGGCGGATCACCTCGGGATCGGCGGGATAGATACCCCGGAGGAGCTGGCGGTCGTCAAGCGCATGGTGGTGGAGGTGGCGACGGATGTGGCCGTGCTCAACGCCGACGATCCGCTTTGCATGGCGATGGTCGAGCACGCCGGCGCACGCCGGATCTGCCTCGTCACGATGGACAGCGGCAATCCGCTCGTCGGGCGCCACCTTGCGGGCGGCGGCATGGCCGTGGTGTTCGACGACAGCGAAGAGCCCGCGCTCATCGCCTGTCAGGGCGCTGCGCGCAGGCAGCTGATCCGGGTGCAGGATATCCCGGCCACCGTGAACGGCAAGGTGCGCTTCAATATTCAAAATGCGGCATTCGCGGCGGCGATCGCGCTCGGGATGGGTCTCGGTGCGCGGACCGTGCATGCCGGCCTTTCGACGTTCGCCGCCAGCCTGAAACAGACTCCGGGACGCGTCAACATTTATGACGGCCACCCGTTCCGGGTGGTCGTGGACTACGGCCACAATCCGGCCGCGGTGAACGCCATGTGCAGGGCGGCGGTGGAGCTCGGTGAAGACGGCGGAAGGATCTGTGTGATCGCGGCGCCCGGGGATCGACGGGACGAGGACATCCGGGAAGTCGCCCGGGCGGCGGCCGGCCTGTTCGATCTGTACATCTGCCGTCGAGATGATTCGCTGCGCGGTCGCGGTCCGGACGATGTGCCGCAACTGCTGCGGGAAGGGTTCCTGTCCGCAGGGGTCCCCGAGGAGCGCATCCGCGTGGTGCCGTCGGAGGCAGAGGCGATCATGGCGGGTCTGCGGGCCGCGCGGCCGGGCGACCTGCTGCTGCTGTTTGCCGATGACCTGAAGCGCACCTGGGACCAGGTAGTCGGTTTCCGGCCGGCGATGCGGCCGCGAGCAGCGGTCTCGATGCAGCCTGCGGCAGGTGATGCCTATCTGGTGCGGCCTCCGTCATGATCAAACTCGAGTACTTCGAGAAGGACGCTCCCGAGGCGCGGGCGATCCTCGAGGCCATGGGCTGTGCGGCCACGGCGCAATGCGGCGAGCGGTGTGTCTTCAGCCTGGTCGGATCCATCACGCACGCGATGGAGGATCGGCTCCTCGACCTCGAACGGGATGCTTTCGGCGCTCCCGGGGTGGCCTTTGATCGCCTGGGACTCGATGAAGTGCGCGCCGATCCCGATGCGCTGTTTCTGATACTCGAAGTCAACGGCACATTGGAGGGCTGCTGTTTCGGTTACTGGGAATGGCCGGATCAGATCACGGTGGCGGGGACCGATTTCTTTCTCGACACCGCCATGGTCTCGAGACGTTACCGGGGCCACGGCATTGGCCGAGTCTCACTCGCCGGGGTGCTGCTGCTCGTGCGGCTGCTCGAGTGCCATCGGGTGGGCATCGCGGCCTGGCGCCGGGGTCCGATCGGTAACAGGCTGGTCAAATTTTACCGTGGCTTCGGTTTTGAGAAGCTCGAGAGCGGCCGCAGTCCTCATGCGCTGATGGCGCTCGATCTGGATCGGGCGCCCGTCGAGCAGTGGCGAAGAACCCTCGGGCTGATTCCGGAAGAGCCCGCCGGGTTGACTCCCCCGGTCGGCCGCGGAACACGCACGGGGCGGATCTGGCCCCGAGAGGACGAGCGCGCTCTGGTCGGGAGGCTGTACCTGGCCGTCGGTCTCTCCGAGGCGCTGTGCCTGGTGACGCCATTCCAGTTCGCCTATCTGTACCTGGTCATGGAGCGGCCGGAGTGGGCCGTCCTGCCGATGATGGTCGCCACGGCGGCGGCGCTGCTGACCGGTATTCCCGCTGGGGCGATTGCCGATCGCTGGAGTCGCAAGTGGGTGGTGCTGGGAGGGGCCAGCGCGAGCGCGGCGGGCATGGCGGCCGTACCGTTCGCGGTGGTGATCGCGGGACGATCGCAGGTGGTGCTCGCCTGCGCCGCATTTGCGCTGGTCGGCGTCGGGGAGACCCTGATGGGCGCGGCGTCCGAAGCCTGGGTGGTCGACAACCTGCACGTTGCCGGTCGCCGTGATCTCATCGATATCTTCTATGCGCGCGTCCGCTCCATCGGCGCCTTCGGAGCGGCGATTGCGGCGGCCGCGGCGTTGATCCTGCTCCTCACCTCCACGGTCGACCGTGCTCTTCTCAACATTCTGTGGTTCGTGGCCGCTGGCGGGTTTCTGCTCTCGGCGGCGCTCGCCGCAACCGTTCCCGAGCACCGGGTGCCGCACGAGGCCGGTACGGAGGAGGCGCGGATCTGGCTGCGACTGCGGGGGACCGTGGGAGCCCTGACGGCCCGCCCCGCACTGCTCTTTACGGCCACCGCCATCGTCCTCGCCAGTCTGTCCGGTGTGGTGTCGGATGACGCGTTCGTCGTCTCGCTCATCACCAAGGGCCTGGATGCGAGAATGCTCGCGCCGCTGAACATCGCCGATCACCTGATCGGCATCGTCGGTCCGCTGATCGCGGTGAGGCTCGCGCGGTCCCTGGGCTCGACACGGCTGCTGGCGCTGTTTCTCGGGCTCGAGGCGCTCGCGGTCACCATCCTGTTCGCGAACCGCAGTCTGGCCATCCTGCTTGCACTGTACGTCCTGCTCGATTTCTTCGACGACATCTGGGATCCGATTGCGCTGACACGCCTGCAACTGCTCATGCCCTCGTCACACCGCGCCACCATCATGGCCGCCGTCCAGGAATTCAGCGCGCTGGCGCAGCTGCTGGCTCTCGGTGGCTTCGCGCTGTTGCTCGGGCAGCACAGCGAAGCGCTCGAGGCGGCCACGCCCAACCTGGTCGAGGCTTTCTCCGGCCACGCGCCAGCGCCGCCGCATCTGCCGGCGGTGTTCCTCGGGCTGCCCGCGCCGGAACTCGCCATTGTGTTATTCATCGGGTTCGGACTGCTGGCGCTGCCGT
>JAJYTX010000052.1 GCA_021792815.1 Pseudomonadota bacterium | reverse complement strand
TGGCAAATCCAGGGCACGGAAGCAGAACGCTGGTCGAGAGAGTCGCCGGCGCGATCGAGCTATCGGCAACCGTTTAACGCTGGTGACCCATGGTCTGGGGGCGGGAGGACGGCCCATCGCCCTAACGGCAGGTGCGAAGGATCGACCTGCCGGCGCTTGCGGTCGTAATACGTCGACGGGGCGATCGGCAATTGCTCGCAGATCGGCTCGACCCCGTACTCGCTTCGATGCGCGTCGATGAACGCGATCAATACTTGCCGCGGCGGTCGAGCTGCGCCTGGGCAAAAAACGCCGACGCCTTGCGCAGGATCTCATTGGCGCGCTTCAGCTCCGCGTTCTCCCGCTCCAGCTCCTTCAGGCGCTCTCGATCCGCCAGCGCCGCATTGCGCGTCGGGTCGGCCTGGACCTCGGCTCGCTGTACCCAGGAGCGCAGCGTCTCGGCCGTGCAGCCGATCTTCCCGGCGATCGACTGCATCGCAGCCCATCGTGATGGGTACTCGCGCACGTGCTCCTGGAACAGGCGTACCGCCCGCTCACGCACTTCCGGTGAATACTTCTTTGCTGGGTTTCCCATTGCTCCATCCTCTCAAGAATTGGAGCCTCCTGGAAACCCAGGGCGGTTCATGCCCATCGGCCTCGACGTGGTAGTCGATGCCGACCTTGGCTTTGAGCCACTCGGCGTACTCGTAGCGCCGCTCGGGGAGTGCCTTCATCGCCGGCCGATCGATCGACTCGAACGCCTCGGCGCGAGAGCCGGGCAGCTTCTTGAACGGCCGGTGGTTCAACTCGCGGAGGAGCGTTGCGATCGCAGCGTTGAGCTCGGCGAGGAAGAAGAACTGCCGGTTGCGAAGACGCGCCAGGATCCAGCGGCACGTGGCTCTCTGCGACCGCTTTATCACGGGGCTTGTACGGCCGCGCCGCGATGATCGCGCACCCGTAGTGACGCGCCATATCGCCGTACGTGGAGTTCTCCTCCGGCTCGTAGCGGCAGGCCTTCTTGATCGCGCTCTTGAGGTTGTCCGGCTTCTGTGCCCATCACCATTACCCTCCGTTATGTGCCGTCGCCGCCGGTAGACCGGTCTGAAATCAAGACGATAGCCCGCGCCCGCCACATAATGGTGATGGGCACAGAAGCCGGATTTTGTTGCCGGCAACAAAATCCGGCGTCAGGCTCTCTGGCACGCATCCCAGGTACTCGAGCATCCGGATGTGCGAGCCGATCCAGTCGGGAAGCTGCTGCGTCCAGGTCGCCTCCGCGTAGGTGTACTTGCTTGCGCCCATCGAGGCGACAAAGATCTGCGCGCGCAGGATCTCCCCGGTCACGGCGTTGATCACCGCCACGGTGTCGCCGCTGTAGTCGATGAACAGCTTCTCCCCGGCCCGATGCGTCTGGCGCATCGAGCGGGCGAGGCTCTCGCGGAAGCGCTGGTAGTGCCAGCAGAACTGGCTGTACTGGTAGGCCCGCTCACCGTGCGCGGCGCGGTACTCCTCCCAGAGCAGCTGCAGCGTCACCCCTTTGCGCTTGAGCTCCTGGTGCACGTACGCGTAGTCGGCGTGCGTGTATTGCTCGAGTTTGACGACCTGGGGAAACAGCCGCCGCTCGAGGGCGGCATCATCGAGCTGCTCGGGCAGCGGCCAGCTCAGACCCTGCTCGCTCGAGCGCTGCACGTACTTGCCGACCGCGCCCTTGGATAGGCCCGTGGCCGCCGCGATCCGCTCGTGACTCAATCGCGCCTCGAACTTCAGGCGCAGAACTTCTTTGATTTTGCGCATGGCACTCCGCTTGGCTGGCATTGGTTCTCCCCGAGGGCAAATCGGGCAGCTTAGCCAGCGCTCTGGGGTCCAGCGCAGACCCGGCAGGATCGTTCCGGGGCAACGTGACCGGCCATTCCGGGATCGTGACCGGCGATTCCGGGCGCAAGCCCAAAATCGGTCACCTTCCAGCGGAATCAGCGGTCACGTTCGGCCGGAACGGCCGGTCACGTTCGTCCGGAATCAGCGGTCACGATGGGCCGGAATACGCAACATCCCCGCAGCGCCGCACACGCGGCCGGGATCCCGTGTGCCACGGGGGAGTGCGCCTGATCAGGGCTCATCCGAATCCAGATCCGTACCCCGTGGGACGTCTTTCGGGGTCTCAATCGGGCGCGTCTCATTGCGGCGCGAGCTGCATGCGCGCAAAGCGTTTCCCCACCCCGGGATCGATTTTGAGGGCGGCCGCGAGGTCGGCCTGGCCCTGCGCCGTCTCGCCCTTGCGCAGCTCGGCGATCCCGCGGCCATAGAGCGAAGTCGGGATCCTGGGATTGATCGCGAGCGCCGCGTCGTAATCGGCGATCGCACGATCGGGCTCGTCCAGGCGCAGATACACCAGGCCCCGGCTGTCGAGGATGGGGGCGGACTTCGACAGCCGGCCCAGCGCGCGGTCACAATCCTTCAGTGCCTTACGCAGCTCGATATCGGCCTGGGCGCGGCTCCAGCAGCGCACATCCCAGGCAATGGGAAGCCGCGCATCATGGCGATGGTAATAGATCCACTGGTCGACCTCGCGGATGGCGGCAGCGTACTCACCCACCCGGGCGTACAGCCGGGAGAGTGGCAGAAGCAGCATCGACTCGTCAGGAACCTGCAGCGCGACGATATTGATGTCGGTCCGCGCCTCGCTGACGGCGTCCGCGGGAGCGTGCTGCCCGTACAGCAGCAGCGCCGCGCGCGCCAGCCGCGCCTCAACGAGGCCTGGCTGGAGCGCCAGGGCGCGATTGAAATCGGCCAGCGCCCGCGCCGGTTGCTTGAGCGCCTCGTGGATCCGGCCCCGATGATAGCGGTACCCGGCATTCTTCGGATCGAGCCGGCACGCCCGGGTGAGATCGGCCAATGCGGCCGCGTTTCGGCCCTCCGCGCTCAATGCCATGCCCTG
Organism: Pseudomonadota bacterium; assembly: GCA_021792815.1. Next base: position 8,123 of record JAJYTX010000052.1, on the reverse strand, counting down.
GTGGGCGAGCTCAGCGGCGAGAGAGGCGCCACCCGGGGCAGCGCGATCGGGCCCGGCAGCCGCCGTGGCGGCGCTCGCCGTGGTCCCCACCGCGGCCGGCGCGCCAGGCCCGGCGAGCACCGCCGCCGCCCCGGCACGATGGATCAGATAACGACGACCGAGGGCGAATACCGGGCCGCCGTTGTAGGTGAAGTACAGCCTGTGCTGGCTGTTCGAAACGTATACGTGGTGCGAGAGAAAGAAATCCTCCCCCAGATACAGATCCGCCTCGCCAAGCCCGGCGAAGTCGCCGACCAGCAGGTGGGTGTGCTGGATCTTCTCGACGCCGCCGATCTCGAATGACGCCACCGGCGCAATCCATACATGACGCCAGTCACGTCCGATGCCGCCGAAAAATTTGCCCAGCGGCTGGACCCCGGGACTATCCGGCGTGATACCCAGCCGCTTCGCGGCGGCGAGCGTCAGCATCGAGCGGGGAGTTCCCGTGTCGAACACCACGCGGATGCGCCTGCCGTTGATCCTCGCGTGTCCGATCAACTGCGGATGGCGGGCGCTGATGCGCTGCAGCCGGACGATGCCCACGGGCTGGCTTCCCGCCCAATAGGCGAGCGACTGATCACCGCAATGGATGGCTCGGTCGAAGCGGATCACCCCCTGGGCGAAGTCGTATTCCACGTCGTCTATGCGCCAGAGATTATCGCCGAGCACGCCCGCCACGCTGGCGGACTCCGCATTGCCGGCGACGAGGAACTCCATATCGTGGAGCGAGAGGTGAAGGAAGGTGAAGGTGCGCACCGTGGCGATCTCGGGCTGGGAGGCGCCACCGACCCCCTGCACATAAAATCCGGGCGGCGCCCTGGACTCGGTCAGGTCGTATTGCGCGCGCGCCGCCGGCGAGATCACGCTCCAGAATGCGCCCGTATCGACGATGAACGACGCGGCGACGCCGTTGATCCGTGCCTGCACCAGGGGCTGAAGGTCCTTCAGGGCGACGGCCCATGCCGGGAACCGCTCGATTCGACACGGTCCGGCCAGCGCCGCAGGAACGCCCCGCATGCACAGCCCCACGACGATCGCGAGCACTCCGAGGGCGAGGCGCCGTTGAGACCGCAGGGCCGCCGGTTGAATCGGGCCGAGCCATGGCGTGCGGCGGGCCTCGGCAGCCTCACGTCGGCACCGCCCGGCGGTCAACTGATCGCCCCCCGACGGCTCGCCGCCCACGTGCTCATGGGCCAGAGCGCCGACGGCGCTCCGGGCCGGATGTTGCCGCAAGAGACGCTTTGCCGGGCGCAGCGCTTCGAACCGGGACATATCCGCCCCCCCTGGTGCGCTGCGCCACCTTACCCGTCCTGCAACCCGCGCCGCACCATTTATGACTTCAACTCGAACTTAACATTGCGCAATCTGAAAGGCAACATCAGACGCGTAGAATGATCCCGCCACAGCACGATGGAGAACGCGATGTCCGCAGCCACTCTCAGCAGCCGCACGGCGCCCACAACACGCGGCCAGTGCGAGGCGATCGACCTGGCCGGCAAGATCGCGCTGATCGATGCTCATTGGCAGCCGCGCGTGGTCGCGGAAATGAATGAGGATCAGCTCAAGGTCGTCAAGCTCGCAGGCGATTTCCTCTGGCACACCCATGCCGATACCGACGAGGCCTTCCTCGTGCTCGACGGGGAGCTGCACATCGATTTTCGCGGCGCACCGTGGGGCGAGGGCTCGATCGTGCTGCGTGCCGGCCAGGTGGCCGTCGTGCCGAAAGGCCTCGCGCACAGGCCCCGCGCCCTGACCGAAGTGAAACTGCTGCTGATCGAGCCGCGCGGCGTGCCGAACACCGGCGATGGCGCGCCGGGCGAGCGTACCGTCGCGAACGACCAGTGGATCTGAGCCCCGGCGGCTGCCCGGAAGAGCGCGCCGCGCTCACCCCGAGGATCCGTCGACGGCCGCCGCCGCAGCCTTGCCTGCGGGCATCGCCGGGCCGCCCACCCGGCAGCCCTGCGGCGGCTTGTAGACGCCGGCCGAACGGGCGACCAGCAGGTACTGTTTGAACACGCGGTTGGTTTCCGCCTCGTGCTCGCTTACCGTGGTACGATCCACCGGCTCGAAGAAACAGGTGGGATCCTCTCCCATGTAATCGCCGCTGTGGTAGTACGCCATGGCCCGGCAGCCGCCGCAGGTGTACTGGTAGCGGCAGCGGCCGCAGCGGCCGGTGAGCTGCGAGCGGTCGGTGATCCGGGCAAACAGCGGGCTCGACTGCACCAGCTCGTCGATGGGCTTGTCGCGCACGTTGCCGCCGCTCAGCGCATCGAGCAGCACCGGGCAGACGGACACCTCGCCCTCGGCGTTGACCGTGAGCCACGAGCCCACCCAGCAGCCGATCGAGGGGTTCTGCGGCACCGTATGGTTGCGCACCCCGCCGGAGACCTGCGCGTGCAGCTCGGGCGAGAGAAAATACGGCGTGTAACTCACGTAGCCGTGGGGATTGCGGCGCAGCGCCGGGTGGAAGGCGTGCTCCAGATCGTTGCGGTCGAAGGCCATCTCGTCGAAGCAGTGCGATCCAGAGCCGCGCGGCACGAGCGGCGAGCGGTTGTAGGCGATGTTGTGCCGGACGCAGAACTCGACGGTCTTCTCGAACGTCTTGGTATTGTATTTGCCGATCGTGATCACCACGTGCTGGCCGAGACCGAGCTCCAGGCAGTCCTGCAGCACGCGCAGCGTCCGATCCGATTCGCTGTCGCGGCTCCAGCGGTTCTCCTCGTCGAGGGCGTTCAGACCGACCACGATCCGCGCCCGGCCGCGGGTCACGTCGCGGATCTTCTCCAGGCGCTCGCGGCTGAGCTTCTTGCAGTTGCTGAGCACCGAGCAGCGCAAATCCAGGTCCACGGTCAGGCGCAGCAGGTCCATCGCGTCGCGGCGCACCAGGAATTCCCCGCCGCTCCAGCCGATGGTGTGCACGCCGAGCCGGCGCGCCGGAATCATGATCCGCTCGCGGATCTCCTCCAGGGTGAGCTCGCTGTGAAAGCTCCGGCGCACCTTCTTCGGGTCGTTGCTGCCGGTCATGCACATCGGGCAGCGCAGGTTGCAGCGACGGGTCGCCTCGAAATAAACCACCTGGAACTGATACGGTGTCATACGCTGTTTCGCATCCCGCCCGTGGGCGATGCTGTGAAGCGGCTGATGTATCCCGCGGGTTTGCGGGTGTCAACCCGGTCTCGAACGCCTCATGACAAATATCAGCGCCAGCCGCCACGCACGCTCCGTGCCCCGGCCACCGGCCGCGGCGCGGCGCGCGCTAGGTATCTCCACTGATCGAATCCGCGCGGCGAAGGGGTTACAACACCGTTCCGATCCGGACCCGCCTGCGAGGTAAGTCATGAAGCTGCTCATCGCACTGCTCGCGCTCGCCGGTGCCGCCGGCCTGTGCGCGCCCCGCGCGGCGCTCGCCCAGGGCGCGCCAGCCCGCCCCTACGCCAGGCGCTACAACCCGCAGACGGTCGAGACGGTCTCCGGCCAGGTGCTCGCCGTCGAGCGCGTCTCCGGACCACGCGGCTTCCAGGGCGTGCACCTCACGCTGCAGACCGCCACCGGCAAGCTCTCGGTGCATCTCGGCCCCGGTTGGTTCATGGACCGCCAGGCGCTGAAGATCGCCCCGCACGACACCCTCGAAGTGACCGGCTCGCGCGTCACCTACCGCGGCGAGACCGTGCTCGTCGCCGAGCGGCTCACCAAGGACGGACAGACACTCGTGCTGCGCGATGCGCAGGGCGTGCCGCTCTGGAGCGGCTTGCGGCACCGGTAAGGGCCGCACCAGGAGGACCTGTGTCCGGATGCGTCCGCGCCGCCGCGGACGCATCGGTTGGATCCGGATGCCCCGCCGGGGTGAGCGCGCTGCGCCTCCCCGGTGCGCGGCCCACCCGGACGGCAAGGGACATTGCGGCGGCGGTTGACTCTCTCTGGAGACGCTCATGTGGATTCGACGGTGGATTCGGCACGTGTGCGCGGCACTCGCCGCCACGTGCCTCATGGTGGGCGCGGGAACGGCGGACGCCCAGGTGCAGTTCGGCATGGGCATCGCCCTGCCGGGCGTGCGCATCGGCATCAATGTGCCGGCCTACCCGCAGCTCATGCCGGTGCCCGGCTACCCGGTGTACTACGCCCCGGGGCTCGACCTGAATCTGTTCTTCTACGACGGCCTGTACTGGGTCTTCGCGGATGATCAGTGGTATTCGAGCTCCTGGTATGATGGTCCGTGGTACGCGGTCGAGCCGCTCATGGTGCCGGATTTCATCCTGAGAATTCCGATCGGCTACTACCGTCGTCCGCCGGCGTATTTCCGCGGCTGGAACCGCGAAGCGCCGCCACACTGGGGCGAGCACTGGGGAACGAGATGGCAGCACAGCAGGCGGGGTTGGGACCGTTGGAATCGCGGTGCCGTGCCCCCGCGTGCGCCGCTGCCGCGCTACCAGCGGGCCTATCCGCCGGGCCGTTATCCCGATCCGGCCCGTCAGCGCGCCCTCGAGAACCGCTACTACCGTTATGTTCCGCAGGACCGCCGCGACCGCAGGCAGGAGGGCATCCCCGGCCGGGCCGGTCCGCAACCCTATCGCCCGCCCGCGCAGCGGCCCGAGTGGCGGCCGGCCGCGCCCCGCGGCACCGCTCCCCCGCCGGCCTTTCGGCGGCCCGAGGCCCCACAGCAGCGGGCGCCGGGCGTTGCCCCGGGCAACCGTTTCGCGCCGCAGCACCAGCGCTCCGGACCGGGGCCACAACAGCGCGAACGCTCCGGACCAGCGCCACAACAGCGCGAACGCTCCGGACCAGCGCCCCAGCGCCAGCGCCAGGGCACGCCGCAACGCAACACGCACGAGGAACGCGCCCGACACGGCGAACGTCCCAGATGAGCTCGGCGGCCATCGGCTGGCACTGAACGGCCCTTGCCCATGCAGCCGATGTCCCGCCGCTCTCGCCGGGCCCGCAGTCGCGGGCCCGTGCGGGCCGCCCCTGAGCCGGCCGCCCCGGTGAGCCACCCGACATGACAGCCGGGGCTTCGCACGACGGCCGGTCCCTCGCGGCGGCCCGACCCTACCTGCTCCTCGGGGCGGCGCTCCTCGGCCTCGCCGTCGGACTGCTCGCGCGGCTGCTCGATGCCCCGGCCGTCAGTCGCGCGGCCCTGGTGGTCGGCACGGGGATCGTGCTGCTCGACGCGGTGGCCTCGGCGGGCGAGCGGCTGCTGCACGGGGAGGTCGGCGTCGATGTCATCGCCCTGCTCGCGATGGGCGGCGCGCTGCTGCTGCACCAGCCGCTCACCGGCGCGGTGATCGCGGTGATGCTCACCGGCGGCGCGGCGCTCGAGCGCTACGCGAGCGCGCGGGCCCGGCGCGAGCTGAGCGCGTTGCTGCAGCGGGCGCCGAGGTTCGCGCACCGGCGCCAGGGTGAGACCTTCGTCGACGTGCCGGTCGATCAGGTCGGCCTCGGCGACGTGCTCGTGGTCAAGCCCGGGGAGGTCGTGCCCGTGGACGGCATCATCCGCTCCGGCAACGCGGTCCTCGACGAATCGACGCTCACCGGGGAGTCGAGGCCGGTCCGGATCGATCCCGGCGCGCCGGTGCGCAGCGGCGGCAGCAACAGCGGCGGGCCGTTCGAGCTGCAGGTGACCGCGATCGCCTCGGAGAGCACCTACGCCGGAATCATCCGCCTGGTGCGCGCCGCGGAGCAGTCGAAGGCGCCGTTCGTGCGCCTGGCCGATCGCTACGCGCTGCTGTTTCTGGCGCTGACGCTCGCCTCGGCGGCCCTCGCCTGGATGCTCGCCGGCAACCCGATGCGGGCCCTGGCGGTGCTCGTGGTGGCCACGCCCTGCCCGCTGATCCTCGCCGCGCCGGCGGCGCTCATCGCCGGGGTCTCGCGCGCCGCCAAACGGGGCATCATCATGAAAGGCGGCGCGGCGCTCGAGACGCTCGCCCGGGCGCGCGTGCTGGTGCTCGACAAGACGGGCACGGCCACCGCCGCGCGCCCCGAGGTCATCGCCATCGAGACCCTGGGCGAGCACGCCTCCGATGAGATCATCCGCTGGGCCGCCTCGCTCGAGCAGTTGTCGGTCCATCCCTTCGCCCCGGCCATTCTTGCCGAGGCGCGCAGCCGCGCCCTCGAGCTCACCTTCCCGACCGAGGTCCACGAGCAGATGGGCAGCGGCATCCGCGGCGTGGTCGAGGGCCACCGGGTCGCGGTCGGCCAGAGGCGCTTCGTGGCGCCGGAGTGCGACCAGACCGCGCAGTTGCGCTCCGTCGAGCTGCGCACCGCGGTCGAGGGCTCATCGGCGGTCTTCGTGGCCGTCGACGGCGCGCTCTGCGGCGCGGTGCTGCTTCAGGACCCGATCCGCCCCGAGACCGCGCGCGTGCTGCGCGAGCTCAGGGCCGCCGGCATCGAGCGGATCCATCTGGTGACCGGCGATCATCCGGATGTGGCCGAGCTCGTCGGCGATGTCCTCGGCGTCGACCGGGTGTTTGCCGAGCGCGCTCCCGAAGAAAAGGTCGACGTCATCCGCCTGGTGCGCGCCGAAGGCGTCGCCGCCATGGTCGGCGACGGGATCAACGATGCGCCGGCGCTCGCCCTGGCCGATGTCGGCATCGCCATGGGGGCGCGGGGCGCGACGGCGGCCTCCGAGGCCGCCGACATCGTGCTCACCTCGGACCGCTTCGAGGGCGTGGCGGAGGCGGTGCGGATCGCGCGGCGCACCCGCGCCATCGCCCTGCAGAGCGTGCTCGCCGGCATGGGACTGTCGCTGGTGGCGATGTCGTTTGCCGCCGCGGGCTTCATCGCGCCGATCGCCGGCGCGATCCTCCAGGAGGGCATCGACATCCTCGTCATTCTCAACGCGCTGCGCGCGCTCGGCGGCCGACGCGGCACGCTCGCCGCGCGCCCCGAGCTCAAGGGCCTGGCGCAGGGCCTGGCGAGCAGCCACCGCTCGCTGCGCCCGCGCGTCGGCGAGCTCGCCGCGCTCGCCGTGCAGCTCGAATCGCTGCCGGGCGCGCAGGCGCGCGTCAGACTCGAGGCGGTCCGCGACATGCTCGAGCAGGAGCTGCTGCCCCACGAGACCGAGGAACAGCTCACCGCCTATCCGCTCATCGAGAAACTGCTCAAGGAAGAGAACCCGACCGGACCGCTCATCCAGACGCACAACGAGATCCGCCGCCTGAGCCGGCTGTTCGGCCGTCTCGTCGAGCATCTGCCGCCGGACGGTCCGGCGCCGGAGGAGCGGCGCGATCTGCGCCGCCTGCTCTACGGCCTGCATGCGATCCTGACGCTGCACTTCGCGCAGGAAGACGAGCTGTACAGCCTGTTTGGCCCCTGAGCGTGACCCCTGAGCGTGGCCCCTGAGCGCGCCGTGACGGTCACGGTGTCAGGTTGTCCGCGCCGCCGGCCTGACACCCTGACCGGCTTGACAACGTGACATCAGGCGGTATAGTTCCAACGCATAACAATTGCGGGGTCGGCGCGCCCGGACGCACGGCGCGGGGCGAAGGCGCGCTCGAGCCGCGCTCATCTGCGCCTGCGATCGTTCTCCAGGCCACCCTTCACCCAACCTGACACCCACACGAGGAGTGCGCCCATGACAGGCTTGCGTTTTCTGCGTGCCACGCTGACCGTGACGGCCGGGGCCCTGCTGGCGTGCGGCATCGCCCAGGCGCGCCAGCGCCCGCTGACCGTGACGGTCAGTCCATCGGCCTACGACCATTACCAGGCGAGCCAGGCCCAGCGCGTCATGCGGCACGTCATGCCGGCGAACACCGCGGCGGCGCGCGCCGCGCTGCAGGCGAAACAGTTCGACGTGCAGCCGGGCAATGCCGGCGCACAGTGGCCCGCGCCGTCGCTGTCCCCGAGCACGCAGGGCGCCACCGACCGCGACCCCGCCGATCTGCAGTATCACGGCGGCAGCGTGGTGCAGTCCGCCGTGCAATACCTGATCTACGTGAACGTGGACCGCAACCGTTCCTGCAACTCGGTGGCCAGCTGCTGGGGCGATCCGGCGGGCTTCCTGCACGACCTCGACCACAGCGATTTCATTCACGTCGTCGACCCGTACGTCGGTGAGACCGATGGCGATCGCTACCGGGTGTCGCAGGATG
>JAJYTX010000051.1 GCA_021792815.1 Pseudomonadota bacterium | reverse complement strand
TCATGGTTGTCGACTTGCGGCGCTGCACGGGCTGCCAGACGTGCACAGCCGCCTGCAAGTTGGCCAATGGCACCCCGCCCGGTGTGCAGTGGCGCCGCGTGCTCGACATCGAAAGCGGCACCTATCCCGACGTGCGGCGCACGTTCCTGCCGGTCAGCTGCATGCACTGCAGCGATCCCCCCTGTCTGAAAGCCTGCCCGACGGGGGCAACGTACCAATACGCGGATGGTCGCGTCGGGATAAACCACTCGCTGTGCATCGGCTGCGCATACTGTGCCGTGGCCTGCCCCTATCAGCAGCGCTTCCGGGTGACGAAACAGGAGTTCGCATACGGCAGCGAGCCGACCCCGGCCGAGGCGCGCAAATTCGATTCCGAGCGCATCGGCGTCTCGACCAAGTGCACCTTCTGCAGCGACCGGATCGACCTTGCGCAGCGCACCGGCCGCGTGCCCGGTGTGGACCCGGAAGTGACCCCGGCCTGCGTCAACTCCTGCATCGCCGGCGCGCTGCACTTTGGTGACCGGGATGACCCGGACAGCAACGTCTCGGCGCTGCTGCGGGACAACCGGCATTTCCGCCTGCACGAGGAATTGGGCACCGATCCCGGCGTGTACTACCTGTACGCGACGGAGGACGAGCAGTGAGCGCTCCGTCGGCGGCACCGATCGCCTCCGCGCGTCAGGCCTACTGGGACTGGCGAGTCGCGCTCAATTTCATTCTCGGTGGTTCCGGGGCGGGCGTGCTGATCTACGCGGCCTTCGCCTTCGATCTCGGCGGGCGGCTGCTGGAGCTTCTCGGTGCGGCATTGATCGCGGGCGGACTGCTCGGTGTCTGGTCTGAAATCGGCAGACCCTGGCGGGCCATGAATGCGTTCCGGCACGCCTCGACCTCGTGGATGTCGCGCGAGATGTTCGTCGCGCCGCTGGTGCTCGCCGGCGCATTGGCTGCGGCGCTCCTCGAGTCCCGTGGGTGGCGCTGGCTCGCGGCCGGCCTCGCCGTGCTGTACGTCTACACGCAGGGACGGATGCTGAACGGCGGACGAGGCATCCCCGCCTGGCGCGAGCCGCGGACCGTGCCGCTGATGATGGCCAGTGGTTTCACAGAGGGAGCCGGCTTCGGGGTCCTCGCCGGCGGCCTGCTGGTGCCGTTGGGATTGCAGCGCTCACCCGCGTTGATCCTGGCGGTGGTCCTGCTCGCGCGGATCATCGCGTTCTCCAGTTACCGGCGGGCGCTGCGGCGGACCGGCGCGCCGAGCCGCGTGCTGCGCGACCTGGCGAAGTTCGGTCGTGTGTTCGGCATCCTGGATGTCCTGGCGCTCGCCTTCGCGATCGTCAGCGTCATCATCGCCGGCCTGTCGCCGCTGATACTTGCCGCGGCCCTGATCGCCGTCGCTGCCGGGTGGTGGCTGAAATACACCTTGGTGATCCGTCTGTCGTACAAGCAGCCGTTTACGGTGCCGATGCCGGTGGTACGGGGCGGCCAACCCGCGCGCTCCGGGCCGCGTCCCGGCGGCTGAGCGACACGCCGTGCGCAACGTGCACGGCCCATCGGGCGCAGATGGTCAACCCAAGACGCTTTCACCTGCGTGCCGCCACGGCACGCGGCGCAGGTTCGGCATCCGCAGACACCGCATCCCGACCCCTCTGCGCAGCCGCTGTGCGCGCTGCGCGGCCTGCAGCACACTGGCGTCGGCATCCAGCGTCGTCGCCGCGCATGCGAACTCCGGCACCAGGTCCCCGTATGCCCCGCACAGTCGTTCGCCTGTGCTTCGAGCCGCTCCCTGCGGTTCGCAACATATCGGCGACAACAGAGCGGACCATCACGCAGTAACGTAGCAAGCAGCCCGCCTCGACCGGGCGCGCGGCCTCAGCGATGCGCGAACCGGCAAACGACCATCGCGATGCCACACGCCGTCCGCAGCGCTTGGGGCGGTCAATGAGATGCCGTCCAACGCCCGGCCGATCAACGAGCTGACGCCGTAAGAGCATCTCGTCCATCTCACACGTCGAGCGCCTGGCCTGCACGGCTCGCAGCCATGTCTGCGCCAGGCCCGTCTCGTGTCAGCAGGACAGTGCTTCGGTCCACCCTGAAGGCGCCAGAGTCGTCGGGTCCCAAAACGGCGAACTGCGCCTCCGAAGCCGCGATTGCGCAGGTGGCACGGCACCAATTGCAGCCAATGGCCGGTCGCGTATCCGCATAAAGCTCATCTGCAACGCAAGACCGAGCTTCAGGGCCGCCGTTCGGTGCCGCTCCGCCGTCAACGTGCCGGACGCCCCGAGCTCAAACGCGGAGATCTCGCGCGGCAGTCGCTGCCGCCCCAGGGGAGCCGAGTGCCGCTAGCGCACGGGAATCTCCCGTAGACCACATCAGAGCGCAACCAGTAACCCCATGATCAGCCGCCGAAAAACGCCAACTCGCTCCACACACTGAAACACACGTTAACTATCAGGAACAGCCGCCACGAACGCACGCGTCCGCTGCCGCACGCCGCACCGGACACCGTCGGCACGCTGAGGGATTTCCGTCATGTCACGGGTGAAGCCGGCTGCCACACTCCGCGTCAGCCAATCCCCGGTGACCAACAGGTCGATACCGAGACAACAGCCGGATGGGTTGCCGGCAGAGGACTTCGACATGAAAACAACGGTCAGCAATCTCCTTTTGTCGGCGCTGCACACGGCGGGCGCCAGATTCATCTGTGGTCTTCCGGCGGCGCAGATCGCCGGTGTGATGGACGGCGCCGGACGTGGCGGACTGTTCACCTACGTGACGACGCGGCACGAGGAAGCCGCGGCGCATATGGCCCATGCGATCGCCAGGACCACCGGGAAAATCGGTGTGTGCTTCGGCACGGTTGGTCCCGGTGCGACCAACCTGGTGCCGGGGGTGGCTGCCGCCTGGGCCGACAATATCCCGCTGCTGGTCATCACGGGCAACAATCCGCTCGATACGGTGGATCCCGAGAAGGACCTGCTGCAGAGCGTGAAGCAGATGGAACTATACCGCCCGATCACCAAGTGGAACGCCCAATTGAGGGTGCCGGAGCGTGCACCGGAATTGATCCGGCAGGCGATCCACATCGCCACCAGCGGACGGCCCGGCCCGGTGCACCTCGATGTTCCCTGTGACATCGGTCTGCAGAGCATCGAGGTCGACGACCTCCCGGCGGACGGCGTGGCGATTTCCGCTGCCGCGCCGGATCCGGATTACATTGCCAGGGCGGCCGAGATGCTGCGCTCCGCGAGACGACCCCTGCTGCTGGCGGGCGGCGGGGTGGTCCGGTCAGCCGGGGTGGACGCATTCCGCAAGCTCGTCGATGTGACGGGATTCCCGGCCACGACAACCCTCATGGGCAAGGGCGCCGTTCCGCCCGACAGCCCACACAACATCGGAAGCGGAGGCTTCCTCGGCGGCGCCGCGCAGGTACAGGCGCTGCAGGAAGCCGACGTGATTCTGGCGGTCGGCTGCAAGTTCTCGACGTGGACACTGATCGATAAGTTGCCCCTCTATCCGCGCTCGCGCACGCAACGGATCGTCCAGATCGACATTGATCCCATGCAGATCGGCAAGGGTGCGCGTGTCGATCTCGGCATCGTGTCGGACGCACGACCGGCTCTCGAGCTGTTGAGTGTCACGCTGAAAGGTTCAGTTCCGGCAATCGACCCGGAATGGCCGCGAGCTCTCGCGAAAGCTCTGGCTGCCTACAACGACAAAGTCATTCAGGCGGCAAAAGGCGGCTCCGAGCCGCACGGTGCGGTCAACGAGGCCGCCGTTGCGCGCGAACTCGCCCGTCTCATCGATCCGGAGGCGATCGTCGCGGTCGACGGCGGGCAGACCATGGAATGGTGCCATACCTTCATTCATCCGAACCGTCCGATGAATCTGCTGTTCAATCCCGGGATGGGGCACCTCGGGGCCGGCCTGCCCTTCGCGAACGCCGCCAAACTGGTCGACCGCGACCGGCAGGTGGTGTGCGTCACCGGCGACGGCGCCATAGGCTGCACCATTCAGGAATTGGAGACTGCCGCCCGCTACAAGCTCAACGTCATCGTGGTGGTCTTCAACGACAGTTGCTGGGGCATGTATCTGCCCTTCGGCGATCACGTCTACAAAAACCCGAACTTCGGAATTCATTTATCCAACGTCGATTTCGCGGCAATCGCACGTGGCTTCGGCTGTCATGGGGAAACCGTGCGAACACTGGCGGAACTGAAACCGGCATTCGAACGCGCCAAGGCGGCAGGGAAGCCGGCGTTGCTCGACGTTGCAGTGAAGTTCGCCCAGCATCCGATGGATTACATCTGGCCGACCATCGTGTTGCGCGGCATGGAGTTTCCGAAATAGGGGGCGATGACGCCACATCAAAAAACGTAGGGGGAGTCTTTCATGGCAAAACGACGGGTTTTTTCCCTGCGGAAAGCCGCACTCGCACTGGCCGGTGCCGCCTTAACGGCTCTGGCGCCCATGCCGGTTCTGGCTGCCCAGCCGGGCAGCGCGCTGCCCGGCCTGGCGACCATCGTCGTCACCGCCGAGAAGATCTCACAGAACGTACAGACCGTGCCGTTGTCGATGAGCACCTTTACCGCACCCATGCTGCAACAGCAGGCGGTCACCAGCTTCTTCGACTATGCCACCCGGGTGCCGAACATGGCTTTTGGGATGAGCAACTCCGGGGTCAGCACGGCGCGCACGATCGCCATCCGCGGCGTTTCCGGCGATGAAACCACCGGGTTCTACATCAACGACGTGCCGGTGCCGGCCTCGATCGACCCGCGTGTGCTCGATCTCGAGCGCATCGAAGTACTGCGCGGACCCCAGGGGACGCTGTACGGCGCGCGATCGATGGGCGGAACCGTGCGGCTGATCACCAAGAAGCCCGACTTTCGCCGATTCTCTGGCGATCTGCACGTTGGCATCGGCGACACCTGGAACACCGTGAAGCCAAACTACACCGGCGATGCAGTGCTCAACATTCCGCTGATTCGTGACCGCGTGGCGCTGCGCGTTTCGGGTTTCTACGCTGAAAAGGCCGGTTTTCTCTCACGTCGGTTCTGCACCAATCCAGCCACCGCCGGCATCACCTGCTTTCCGCGTACCACAGATCCGAAACTCACCACGACCCTGAGGAACATCTATCAGACCGACGAATACGGTGGATCGGCTGCCCTGACGATCCGGGCGACCCGCAACTTCACCGTGACTCCCTGGGTGATGGTGCAGCGCACCGGCTACAACGGCTTTCCGATGGTAGATGTGAACTCTGCCAACAACCGCTGGGGGTATCCATACCCGCAGTGGACCCTGACGGGCCCGCCCGCTCTGCCGATTCTGGCGCCGCATGATTTCGTGCAGGGGCGATTCTTCAACGTCCCGGAAGGCGGCTACGATTACTGGCACCTCTATAGCCTGACGGCGAAATGGAAAAACCCCATCGGCGAGTTGAGCTCCTCGACCGCCTATTTCGATCGTAAGGTCTGGGAGAATACTTCTGAGACCGGCTTCGTATACGATCAGCTGCTGTCACTCGTGGCGATCCCCATTCCCGGGTTTCCACAGGCATCGCTCCCACTGCCGATTCCGAGCGCTCTTACCCAGTACGAAAGCTATCAGCGCCTCGTTGAAGACCTGCGCTTCGTATCCACTCAGTGGGGACCCGCGCAACTCGTCGCAGGCGTGTTCTACTACGACCAGCACGGCGCGACGCCGGGCTTTCCTGACTACCCGCCGGCGCTGACGCCCGGTTTCGGCGCAATCATGAACGGCGCGTACGGCGGTCTGGGTACCTGTACCGTGCTCGGCTTCTGCACGGACCCGGCCAACCCGGACGAGATCTTCGGGGACACCGCTCATAGCGACGTGACGGAAATTGCCGGTTACGCGCAGTTGAGTTACGACATAACACACAAGCTGAAGGGCATCCTCGGCCTGCGTTATAGCCGCGTCAGGACCACCGACAGCATCAACATGCAGGGCGCGGTCGAGCAGCAGCCGGGATCGGCGGTCGGCCTGAGCTATCCTCCGGAGACCATCACGGAAAACAAGACGACACCGAAAATCGCGTTGCAATATCAGATCACGCCCAGCTTGATGACATACGTGTCGGCGGCCGAGGGTTTTCGCCCCGGCGGGCAGAATGTGCCCGTCCCGGGAGCGTTCTGTGGCCGCGACATGCCGCCGGGCGTCAACGTCAATGACACCCGATTCTACAAGAGCGATTACCTGTGGGACTACGAGCTGGGTGCGAAGAGCGGCTGGCTGCACAATCGACTGGTGCTCAACGGGACGGTGTACGACATGCAATGGAAGAACATTCAGCAGGATGTCCTGCTGCTCTGCGGATTCAGGTACTGGGCAAACGCGGGCGCGGCTCGCAGCCGTGGCGCTGAACTGGAGGTGGACGCGCGGCCGGTTGAGCCGCTGCAGCTGTCGCTCGGCGTCGGCTATGAGAACGCCGTGATCACCCAGTCGGCGCCGTTCGCACCCATGCGTGTCGGCGATCCCGTGTACCAGGTCCCCGACTGGACAGGGAACCTTTCAGCCGTGTGGACCCAGCCGATCACGACGGAAATGACCGTGGTGACCAGTCTCGATTATTCCTATACAGGACGCAGCTTCAGCGGCAACAATCTCACGCCGGGGCCCGGGGGCGTCATGCAGACCCGCGAGCGTCCGGCATATCGGTTGATGGATGCGCGCATCGCCCTTGATCGCGGTCGCTGGGAGGTGGCGCTCGTCGGCAAGAACATCACCAATGAAATCGCGAACCTCAGCGACGTGCGAACCATTGGCGCAGAGATTCCGGGCAGGCCGCGACTGTTCGTCAACCGGCCGCGCACGGTGGAAATCGAGGCACGCCTGTACTTCTAGCCGCGCTCCGCGCTAGACGCCCGGAGTACGGCACCCGGCATTCGCGCCCGAGGCAACTGGGCAATGCAGACCTTTGCGAGCATCGCCACGAGAATATCGTGATTGAGTGGGAGGCAGTATGAACGGATCATTCATCGATAAGGTGGTGTTGGTGACGGGCGCGGGATCCGGCATCGGCCGTGCCACCGCCCGGCAGTTCATCGCTGCGGGAGCCGCCGTGGTGGCCTGCGACATCAATGTTCCTGCGGCTGAGGAAACTATTGGGGACGACCGCCGGTCGGTCGCCATGGCGCTGGACGTTGCGTCCGCGTCCCAATGGGAGCGGCTCGGGGCCGACGTTGCCGTCCGCCTCCGTGGCCTCGATGTCATGGTGAATGCGGCCGGAGTCGCCCGGGTCGGCAATGTGGAGGGCACGAGCCTGGACGACTGGCAACTGCAGATCGATGTCAATCTGACCGGCACGTTTCTGGGCTGCAGGACGGCGATGCCGCTGATGCGCGCGCGCGGACGGGGCGGGTCCATCGTGAATATCTCCTCGCTCGCCGGCACGGTCGGCACCGACGATCTGCCGGGATACGACGCCAATAAGGGCGGGGTCGCCATTCTGTCCAAGGCCGTCGCCTTGCAGGGGGCCAAGGAGCGGCCGCCGATACGTTGCAACGCCGTCATGCCGGGGTTCGTCGATACGCCGATGATGGCACCGCTCGCCGCCATGGCCGGCGGACACGATGCGTTTATGGAAAAGCTGGCCGCGAATGTGCCGATCGGCGCGGTCGCCCAGCCGGACGACGTGGCGGATCTCGTTCTGTTTCTGTGTTCGGATTCGGCGCGCATGATCACCGGCACGAACATCCCGATCGATGGCGGTCTGCTCGCGTACGGAGCGGCGCCCACCAAGTTCATCTGACACCAGCGGGCTGTGCGCCCGGCGGGGTCGCAGAGTCTGCGGATGCCGGGCGCGCACTGCGTGCCGTGGCGCCACGCAGGTGCATGCGTCCTCTGTTGTGATTCTGCGCCCGCCGCGTCCGTGCGGGTTGCGTTCAAGTGCAGGCCGTAAAGTGCTCGCGAGTCCCGAAAAGTCTCGAGACCAGCTGTGTGCGGCTCTTCACGCCCACCTTCTGGTAAACGGTCCGCAGGTGGTTCTCGACGGTACGATAAGTGATGCCGAGCTCGCTGCCGATGGCAGGATTGCTCTTGCCCTGGCACACCAGGATCGCGACCTCTCCCTCACGCTTGCTCAGACCGAAGTGCGCGGCTGCATGCTTCGGATCGCCATCCTGCTCCGCCTCGCGCATCGATGCCAGGTAAAACGTGTGGCCGTCAGGGCTTTGAAACGCCCGCACGTGCATGGTGATCAAGTGCGGGTGCCGTGAACTGCGTTCGTTGAGAGCGAGTGTCGTCTCCGACTCCGTACCGACCGCCGGCGGCGGCGCGTCAAGGAGACTCTTGCGGATGGCGCCTGTCAAGGCGTCGCAGGTGCGAAACTGCTCCATCGCGCGCCGATTGGTCTGCCTGATCTGCAGGTCGTGGTCCAGCAACACCAGGCCCAATCCGCCGTACGCATCCGACAACTCGTTGATGACGGTGCCCGAAAGCCGCATGGCCTCCTGATACGCGAGGTTGGATACCACGGACTGGATCACCGGCATGAAGCCTTCGAGGCGGCAAACGTCCTCATCCGAGAATGGCGCGGCCTCCTCCGGGCGGTGAAGCCCCATGCAGAGCATTTCCCGTCCCAGAGCGGTGATGGTTGGAATGGCGACTGCGAGGACATGCCCGACATCGAACCGGTGCAGGAACCGGCTGTATATGGAGTGGTCGCGCCAGTCCGGCACCCGCGACAGCAGTGTCAAAGCCGTGCCGCACCGATCAGCATCGCACGTCAACCACGCGAGTGTGGGTTGCAGCAAAGGATCGTCGACATACAGGCCGTCCGAAGCGTATATGTCGGTGGCCAGTTTGTTTTCGTCGCCGAGGTAGGTCTGTCGCCCGAGGAGCACGCCGCGCAGGGGCAGGCCCACGAACTGCAGGAACACGCCACGATTGGCGTTGACCGCTTCGGCAAGAGGTCGGAGCACGCTGCCGCTGATTTCTTCGAACGAGGCGCAGCTCAGAATGCGCTTGCAGGCTTCCCATGATGGCATGCACGGGGAACCCCTGCCTGGAACCACCATCTTCAGTTCACCCCCATTTTATCGAAGTGATCGTCCCTCCTTCCGGGCTGGAGATGCGGCCGTCGCGTCAGCGGACCTGCGCACAGTGCCGACGGACCGGCACCGGCGAATGCTACTCAACATCCTAGTCTCGGGTCGCGAACCTGGCAATCGCGATGCCGGGCGGATGACAATTGTCATCCTGGCGAGTGCGACATTCGAACGCGCTCACTCCGTGGCACCGCGCCGGCCGCTGCGCACGAAGTGTGGCAGCCGGCCCTGCCGGCGACATGACGGAAACCCCTCAACGCAGCGCGTGGCGCCGTGCACATCGCGGAGCGGGACGCCGCGCTGCACCGACCCGGTCCTGCCGTTGACCTGTTGTGATCCGGGGCGACAACGCCCGAGCGGCGCGTCCGGGTTGCAGGCTCTCGCCGCAATGCCGCTCCAGCCGCCGGCACGCGCCTTGGGGCTCACTTCTTGGGAAATACGGCGTCGGTATTGGGGTAAATGGGGTCGAGCTCACGCCAGTCGTGCTGCGCCGAAGGTTTGCCCTCCTGCCACGACGGATGGTTGAGGGTGTCCGGCACCTGCGCCGGCCACCAGCACGGATCCGAGCAGCCGTACAGGTCGGCCTCCATCGGCTGGCACAGCGAGGCGACGCCGCCGAACGGATCGACCTCCCAGCCCGGATCGAACGTGGTGACGCATCCGGCCACGGTCTCCATCGCGGCGACCTCCTCGACGTGTCCCGATTCGGCGGCCTCGAGCAGCAGATCGGCCTTGTGATTGACGGATTTCAGTCCACTCATGCGGCTCTCCTCGGCTCGCGGTAAACGCTCAAGATCAGTCAGCAACGCGTCTCAATAGATCGGTGGATTGACCCAACGCTGCACCGTCACGATCAGGTGCGCCTTGCCCGTGATCGCCGTGCTGCCCTCATGGTGAGAGGCGACGACGAACAGATCTCCGGTGTTGTCGGCCGAGAACGGCCGCTTCGGATCCGGTCCGCCCTCGGCCGGCAGGAATCGTCCGTTCTGATCCAAGGTGCCCGCGAAGCGGACATCACCGCGTCGGGCCGCCTCGGCGTTGAACGGCTGCACGCTCCAGCTCACCGGCACCGCTCCGAGCGACACCGCCGTGCGCTGGCCGTCGGCCGCGCGCACATCCGTATAGCCGATCGCCCGAAATTGCGCATCCACCGGCAAGAGCGTCCCGCCACCCAGCCGCGCAATCGCCAGCGCAGGCTCAACCTGCACCCGATCCACATGCCGGTACACCACCAGCAGATCCCGCCCGCTCAGCGCCCCCACGCGCACCTCACGGTACCCCGGGGCCGCATCCCCGGCCACCCGCACGCTCAGCACCAGCCCATAGGCCGCACGCCGCACCACCCGCACACTCGTCCCAGGCCCCAGATCCACCTTCCCGCTCAGCCCACGACCGAGCACGATCACCCGCTGCCTCGTGCCCACCTTCAGCGCTCGCGGCAGCACCGCCAGCACCCGCGCCGCACCACCGGCCCGCTGCGCCACCCAGTGCCCGCCCAGCTCGGAATGATCCGCCCAAAACCACCGCCCACTGATCCGCCGCCCATCCGCAGAGGCAAAGTACACCTCGTGCACCGCACGCCCACCCAGGGTGCCGGTCCCGCGCCACTCAAACCCCGTGTACACCAGCGCATCCGAGCCGCCGCTCAGCCCCGCCCCGTTCAGATAATGCAGCGCGTAGCGCGCCCGATACCGCTGCCAGCCCACCCGGCGAATGCTCGCCGTGCCGTAATACTCCCCTCGACCCGCCGTATCCCCCCGCACAATCCACCGCCCCGCCAGGTCCGCGTGCCGCCGAGCCCGCCACTGCCTCCACGCCACACTGTGCAGCGGAAACAGCTTCGCCAGCTCCCCAGGCAGCTGCGTGCTGGCAATCTTCCACCAGTGAATGTCACGGCTCCCGTCCTGATACTCCAGCGTCGGAAACTGCCCAACGTGAAAATTAATCAGCTTCAGCCACTCCGCCGCACTGCGCCGCTGCA
>JAJYTX010000050.1 GCA_021792815.1 Pseudomonadota bacterium | reverse complement strand
CCGGATCCGGGCCCGGGCGGGGCGGGTGTCGCGGGCCACCGTCTTGCCGAGCTTGCGCGAGGTCGTGGCGACGCGCCGGCCGACGTTGCGTGCGTCATGGCCGATGGTGAGCCCGACATGCCGGGCATCCCGCGCGATCGTGCGGCCGACGCTCTTCAGGTCCCCGCCGAGGGTGTGCGAGGCGGCGAAGGCGGGCCCCGCCGCTATCGACCACAGCGTCGCGGCGAGGATGCGCAGGAGGAGGGAGGGCTTCATGTGATTCACGGCGCGAGGCCTCCGGTGCGGCAGAGCAGGCGCTGCCTCCGTAGCGCAGGGCGAGGTCGAGGGGGCACGTTCACGGAAAAGCTGCACGGGATGGTACCGCATGTTGGCCGGCGCGGTGCCATTTGTCACCGAGTTCGGGCACACTCGCTGCGATGAGCACCGAACGGCTGCCGATTTCCGTCCTGAGGACCCGGCTCGTTCCCGGCCGCTGGGACATCCTCGCCTTCGTGCTGGTGGTGGCGGCGCTCGTGTACCTGGCTCATGCCGGTCTCGGGCTCGTCGCGCCCCTCTCGCACCTGACGGCCGAGCACATCTCGCTCAATCCGTGGGCGCTGCCTGCCTACGCGGCGCAGACCGCGCTGCGCATGCTGGTGGCGATGGGGGCATCGATCCTCTTCACCTTCACCTACGCGACGCTCGCGGCCAAGAGCCGGCGCGCCGCGGCGGTGCTGGTGCCGCTCCTGGACATCCTGCAGTCGGTGCCCATTCTCGGCTTCTCGTTCACCATCGTGTTCTTTCTCTCGCTCACCCCGGGCCGGGTGGCCGGCGCCGAGCTCGCCGCCGTGTTCCTGGTGTTCACCAGCCAGGCGTGGAACATGGCGTTCAGCTTCTATCACTCGCTGCGCAGCATTCCGGCGGAGCTCGATGAGGCGGCGAGGAGCTTTCACCTGGGCCCGTGGATGCGCTTCTGGCGCCTGGAGGTGCCGTTTGCCATGCCGGCGCTCATCTGGAACATGATGATGTCCATGTCGGGAGGCTGGTTCTTCGTGGTGGCCGCCGAGGCGATCAGCGTCGGCCACACCACGGTGACGCTGCCCGGGATCGGCTCCTACATCGCCAAGGCGATCGCCGCGCGCGACCTCGGGGCCATCGGCTGGGCGATCGCCGCCATGGCGTTGGTGATCCTCATCTACGATCAGATCATCTTCCGCCCGCTCATCGCGAGCGCCGACTGGTTCCGCCTCGAGCAGGAGACCGGGCTCACCCCGAGCCGCTCCTGGGCGCTCACCATGATGCGCCGCTCCCGGCTGCTCTCGCTCGGGGCCAACGCGTTCGGCGGCCTGGTGCGCCTGGGGTTCAACCGCGGCTCCTTCGGGCCGCCGCGCCCGCAGCCCGAGCGGCGCAGCAAGCGGGTCACGGACATCGTGTGGTACGTGGGGGTCGCGCTGCTCGTGGCGCTCGCGGTATGGAAGATCCTCGCCTATGTGCTCTCGAGCGTGCCCTCCGGGCAGATCGGGCACGTGGTGGTGCTCGGCCTGTACACGCTGCTGCGCGTCGCGGTGCTGATTGCACTTGCGAGCGTGGTGTGGGTGCCGATCGGGGTGCACATCGGCATGCGCCCGCGCGTGGCGGCGGCGGTGCAGCCGGTGGCGCAGTTCCTCGCCGCCTTCCCGGTGAACCTGCTGTTTCCCGTGGTGGTCTCGGGCATCGTCTTCTTCAAGCTCGATCCGAACATCTGGCTGAGCCCGCTCATGATCCTCGGCACCCAGTGGTACATACTGTTCAACGTGATCGTGGGCGCCTCCTCGTTGTCGACGGACCTCCGGTACGTGGGCGAGAATCTGCGCGTGCGCGGCTGGCTGTGGTGGCGCCGGATCGCGCTGCCGGCGGTGTTTCCGTTCTACGTCACCGGGGCGATCACGGCCGCGGGAGGCTCGTGGAACGCGAGCATCGTGGCGGAGGTGGCCAACTGGGGCAACAGGCACCTGGTGGCGCAGGGCCTCGGCGCCTACATCGCCAGTGCCACCGCGGCGGGGAACTTCCCGCGCACCGTGCTCGGCATCGTGGTGATGAGCGTGTTTGTCGTCCTCATCAACCGGTTGTTCTGGCGGCCGTTGTATGCCCGGGCCGAGCGTACATTCCGCATGGGTTGATCGGAAGCAGGAGCCGCGATCCACTGATGAGCGCCAATCCGCACCTCGCCACCGCCGAGCCCCTGCTGGAAGTACGGGGCATCGGCAAGAGCTTCCTCAAGCCCGACGGCGATGAGCTCGTGGTGCTCGATGAGGTGGCCCTCACGCTGCGTCCGGGGGAGATCGTGGGCCTGCTCGGCCGCTCGGGCTCGGGCAAGTCGACGCTGCTGCGCCTCATCGCCGGCCTCGATGCGCCCACCTGCGGTGAGGTGCGCTACCTCGGGGCGCCGGTCTCGGGGCCCGCCGAGGGGATCTCGATGGTGTTCCAGAGCTTTGCGCTCTTCCCCTGGCTCACGGTGCTCGGGAACGTGCAGTTGGGACTGGAGGCCCTGAGGCTCCCGGAGGCCGAGATCCGCAAGCGCTCGCTCGAGGCGATCGACCTGATCGGCCTGGACGGCTACGAGTCGGCCTACCCGCGCGAGCTCTCCGGCGGCATGCGCCAGCGCGTGGGCTTTGCGCGCGCGCTGGTCGTTCATCCCAACGTCCTGCTCATGGACGAGCCGTTCTCGGCGCTCGATGTGCTCACCGCCGAGACGCTGCGCACCGACTTCCTCGAGCTCTGGGGCCAGGGGGAGCTGCCCATCCGCTCGGTGCTGCTCGTCACCCACAACATCGAGGAGGCGGTGCAGATGTGCGATCGGCTGCTCATCTTCTCCACCCATCCGGGACGGGTGGTGAGCGAGATCCTCATCGATCTGCCGCAGCCGCGCATCGCCGTCGATCCAACCTTCCGCGCGCTGGTCGACCGCGTCTACACCGAGATGACCGCCCGGCCGCGCTCGGCGCGCGAGGGCGGCCGGGCCGAGCGGATCGCGGCCATGACGCTCGATGCCGCGCTCGTGCACGTCTCGCCGAACCTCATGGCGGGCCTGATCGAGGCGGTGAGCGAGCCGCCGTACCGGGGCAGGGCGGACCTGCCGGCGATCGGCCAGGCGCTGCACATGGAGGCCGATGACCTCTTCCCATTGACCGAGGCGCTGCAGCTGCTGCGCTTCGCGGAGGTCGAGGGAGGCGACATCCGCCTCACCGAGGCGGGCCTCGCCTTCTCCCGCTCCGACACCGATGAGCGCAAGACCCTCTTCGCCCGCCACCTGCTCGCCCATGTGCCGCTCGCCGCGCACGTGCGCCGCGTCCTCGATGAGCGCAGCAGCCACCGGGCGCCGAAGAGCCGCTTCGTCGATGAGCTGGAGGACTACATGACCGAGGAGGCGGCCGAGCAGACGCTGCGCACGGTGATCAGCTGGGGCCGCTACGCGGAGATCTTCGCCTACGATGATCAGCGCCAGGTGTTCACGCTGGAGAACCCGACGTGACCCAGGGCGAGCGGCCCGCGCAAACGCGCCTGCTGATCGTCGATGACGACCGGGAGCTTTGCGCCATGCTCGCCGAGTACCTCGGGCCCGAGGGCTTTCTCGCGCAGACCGCCGCCACGGGCCACGAGGCGCTCGAGCGCCTCGCCCAGGGCCGGATCGACCTGGTGGTGCTCGATGTCATGCTGCCGGAGCTCTCCGGGTTCGAGGTGCTGCGCCGGCTGCGAGCCGTGAGCGCCGTGCCGGTGCTGATGCTGACCGCCCGCGGGGAGGAGGTCGATCGGGTGGTGGGCCTCGAGATGGGCGCCGACGATTATCTCGCCAAACCCTTCAGTCCGCGCGAGCTCGTGGCGCGCATCCGCGCGATCTTGAGGCGCATCCCGGCGGAGGCGGCGCAGGCGGCCGGCGCGCTCAGCTTCGGGCCGCTCACGCTCGACCCGAGGGCCCACCGGGCGCAGGTCGAGGGGCAGGACCTGCTGCTCACCAGCGCGGAGCTGCGCATCCTCGAGCTTCTGGTGCTCGCCGACACGCGCACCGTGGGCCGCGAGGAGCTGATGCTGCAGGCGCTCGGGCGGCGCCTGCTGCCGACCGACCGCAGCCTCGACACCCATGTCAGCAACTTGCGCCGCAAGCTCGGCCGCCTCACCGACCGGGTGAGCATCCAGGGCGTGCGCGGGGCGGGCTATGCGCTCACGCAGAGATAGGCTTTAGGATCCCTCGATGCACTCGCTCTTCTGGAGGATCTTCTGGTCGTTCTGGCTCGCCATCGCGCTCATCCTGGTCGGCACGGTGACCGCGGCGGTGAACGAGGCCTTCCTGCACCGGGCGCAGATGCCGTGGGTGCAGCGCGGGCAGCTGTTCACGCAGGCCGCCCAGGCGTTCGAGTCCGGCGGAGCGAAGGCGCTCGATCACTGGCTCGCCGGGCTCCGGGGCTCGCACGGGCGCTTCTCGCGCCGCACCTATGTCATCGGCCCGGACGGGCGGGATCTGCTCGGGCGCCGGCTGCCTCGGTTCCTGCGCCCGTTCTTTACGCCCGTGCCGCCCGCCGGCCACCCCCATGCGAGCCCGGCGCCGCCGATCAGCGGGTCGCTGGTGCTGGTGACCCCCGGGGGGCGCGTATATCAGGTGGTGGTCACGGCGCTGCACCACCATCCGTTCTTTTTCTTCGGCGCGCTCGGACTGCCGGGGGTCGCCGGCACCACGCTCGCGCTGGCCCTGGTGGTGAGCACCGTCATCTGCCTGCTGCTCGCGCGCTATCTGGTCGGGCCCATCGCGCGGCTGCGCCAGGCGGCGCGGCGCGTGGCCTCCGGAGATCTCGATGTGCGCGTGCGCCCGGGCCTGAAGCGCCGGCACGATGACCTGGCGCGGCTCGCGGAGGATTTCGACACCATGGCCGAGCGGGTGAGCGGCCTGCTCGAGTCCAAGCAGCGGCTGCTGCGCGACGTCTCGCACGAGCTGCGCTCCCCGCTCACCCGCTTGCAGCTCGCCCTCTCCCTCGCCTCGCGCAACGAGGAGCTGCCGCGCCAGCTCGAGCGCATCGGGCGCGAGGCCGACCGGCTCGAGCACCTGATCTCGCGCATGCTCAGGCTGGCGCGCCTGGAGCGCCAGAGCGCCCGGATCGAGGGCGTTTCGCTCGATGTGGGCGAGCTGCTGCGCGGCATCGTGGCGGACGTCGGGATCGAGGCCGACGCGAGAGGGTCCTCGGTGACGCTGCGCGGCGACGGCGCGCTGCGCACCCGCGGGGACCCGGAGCTGCTGCGCAGCGCCTTCGAGAATGTCATTCGCAACGCCCTGGGCTACGGGCCGGCGGGCTCGCGGGTGGAGGTGACGGCCCGGGGGGGCGAGGACATCGTCGTCGCGGTCCGCGACCGCGGCCCCGGCGTGCCGGAGAAGGATCTGCAGGCGATCTTCGAGCCCTTCTACCGTGTGGATGCGGCGCGCGACCGGGCCGGCGGCGGCGAGGGGCTCGGGCTCGCGATCGCCGCGCGCGCCATGTCTTTGCACGGCGGCAGCATCGAGGCGAGCAATGTCCCGGGCGGGGGCCTCGCGGTCACGATGCGCCTGCCGGTGCGCGAGGGGGCGCAGGCCGGTGCGGTGCGCGCCGCATGAGCCGCGCTGCGGTGGGCTCCCGGGAGGGGCGGGGGCGCCTCAGCGAGGCGCCTTTCCTGTAAGCTGCGGGGTGTTTCCGCTCGTGGACCCAGGCGCCGTGTAACGTGTCCGAACCTTCCCAGCCCGATTTGCCCCTGCCCGAGGTAGACACCAAACCCAACTCCGACCCGGACGCGCCAAGTGCCGAGGGGCAC
The DNA here is from genome assembly GCA_021792815.1 of Pseudomonadota bacterium. The sequence continues at coordinate 5,315 of JAJYTX010000050.1, read as the reverse complement.
CCTCCCGAGCCGCTCGTACCGCTGGATGCGCCCGCGGTGCACGTGCACGTGCGCTCGCTGCGCGACCGCTTCTTCCGCCGGGTCAACAGCAACACCCGGCGCCTGTTCCTGCAGGTCGGGCTGCCGTGGATCGCGGCCGTGGTCGTGGGTCTCGTGGGGGTGCTGTACGCGCACTGGACCGCCGATGCCTACCACGTGTTTCGCGGCTGGATCCACGGCCGCGTCTGGCTCGCCTTCGCCATCACCCCGGGTCTGACGGTGCTCGCGGTCTACGGCACACGGCGCTGGTTCTACGGCGCCGAGGGCGGCGGCATCTCGCAGGTGATCGCCGCCATTCACGGGCCGCGCGAGAAGGACGGCTCGCGGATGATGCGGTACTTCTTCGGGCTGCGCATCATCCTCGGCAAGATCGCCATGTCGGTGCTCGGATTTCTCGCCGGGCTGAGCATCGGCCCCGAGGGCCCGACGGTGCACCTGGGCGCGGCCATCATGGCCGAGACCCGGCATTTCTATCCGCAGCGCACCCGCGCGCTCGAGCGGCGGCTGCTGCTCGCGGGCGCCGCCGCCGGGCTCTCCGCCGCGTTCAACACCCCGCTCGGCGGCGTGATCTTCGCCATCGAGGAGCTGGCGCGCAACTTCGAGACGCGCACCAACGGCACCATGATCACCGCGGCGGTGTTTGCCGGCCTCACCACGGTCGCCCTGGCGGGCAATTACCTCTATTTCGGCCAGCTCAACGTCACCTCCAGTTTGAGCTTCGCGTTCGTCCTGCCGGTGATCGTGGCGACGGTGCTGTGCGGGCTGCTCGGGGCGGCGTTCACCTATGCGCTGCTGCACTGGCGCCGGTGGCTGCCGGGGCGGCTGCGCGACTTCAAGTCCGGCAGGCCCCTGTGGTGGGCGGGGGCGTGCGGGCTGGTGATCGCGGCGATCGGTGTCGCCACCCACGGCCAGACCTGGGGCAGCGGCTACGATCAGGCGCGGGCGCTCCTGCACGGCACCGCCCCGCTCAGCATGGCCTTTGGCGCGACCAAATGGGTCTCCATCGTGCTCACCAACATGGTGGGCGTCCCCGGGGGGCTGTTCTCCCCGTCGCTTGCGATCGGGGCGGGCATTGCGCAGTGGGTGCACGCGATGTTCTCCTGGACGTCCATGGCGGCGGTGATCGCGCTTTGCATGGCGGGGTATCTCGCGGCAGTCACGCAGTCCCCGCTCACCTCGTTCGTCATCGTGATGGAGATGACCAACGGCACGGCGATGGTGATCCCGCTGATGGCGGTGGCGCTCGCCTCCTCGCGTCTCGCCGGCCTGTTCACGCCGCCGCTCTATCACGCGCTCGCCGAGGAACGGTACTACCACTATCAGCCGCCGCCGGAGAGCGGGATCCCCCCGGCGCAGGCCTGAGGCGCCCGGATCGCACGCCTCGGATCAGGGAATCTCCGGCCCGGCGACCCGGCGCGAAGCTGCGCCACCTGAGCGGGCACGGGCCATACCTCTGTTGCAGGGGGTTCAGAAATCTTCACAAATCTCCCTCCCGCCCCCGGCGGGCGGCCGCGGGAGGAATGGTAGGCTTGCAGGATGGACGTGCACGACGCCCCTGAGCGGGCCCTTCCTGACCCGGTTGCCCTCGACCGGTCCGACCCGGACCCGGCGCCCACCCCCGCTCCCCTCGCAAGATCGGGGCCCGAGGCGTCTGCCGAGGAGGCGCGGGTGAGGCGCCACCGGCGCATCGCCTGGATCGGTCTCGGGGGGTTCCTCGCCCTGATCGCCTTCGTCATCTACCGCCATCACGCGGGCAACCGCATGATGGCCATGCACGGGCTCGGCGGCCCGATGCCGGTGAGCGTGGCGAAGGCCACCACCGCGGACGTGCCGGTCGTGATCGATGCCCTGGGCACCGTCACCCCGCTCGCCACGGTCAACGTGCGCCCGCAGGTGAGCGGGCCTCTGGTGAGGATCGCCTTCCAGGAAGGCCAGATGGTGCGCGCCGGGGCGCTGCTTGCGCAGATCGACCCGCGCCCCTACAAGGCGGCGCTCGATCAGACCCTGGGTCAGCTCGCGAGCGCCCGGGCCGCCCTCACCACCGCCCGCATCGATCTCGCCCGGTACAAGCGGCTGCTCGCGCAGGACTCGGTCGCCCAGCAGACCTATGCCGATCAGCTCGGCACGGTGCAGCAGGACGAGGCGATCCTCGAGACCGACAAGGCGGCGGTGGAGACCGCCCGCCTGAACCTGAGCTACTGCCGCATCAGCACGCCGGTCGCGGGCCTGGTCGGGCTGCGCCAGGTCGACATCGGCAACCTCCTGCAGGCCAACCAGACCACGCCCATCGTCACCGTGACGCAGATGCAGCCGATGTCGGTGCTGTTCTCGGTGCCGCAGAGCGATCTTGCGCAGATCTTCCGCCCGATGCACGCCGGCAAGACGCTCGAGGTCGAGGCCTACAGCCGCGACATGCGCCACCTCATCGCGACCGGCTCGCTCGCGAGCATCGACAATCAGATCGACACGACCACCGGCACGCTGCAGATGCGCGCGCTGTTCACCAACACCGCCCTGCCGCTCTTCCCCAACGAGTTCGTGAACGTCAAGCTGGTGGTGCGCACGCTCCAGAACCAGGTGGTGGTGCCCGGCGCGGCCGTTCAGAACGGCCCCTCGAGCAATTTCGTCTACGTGGTCAAGCCGGGCGATACGGTGCAATTGCGCAACATCGTCACCGGGCCGACCGACGGGCAGCTGATCGCCGTCACGAGCGGCCTGAGGGCCGGGGAGACGGTGGTGACCGACGGGGCCGATGAGCTGCGCAACGGGGCCCGCGTACGCATCCCGGGGCAGAAGCGCGCGCCCGCCGGCGGCACGGCCCGCGCCGGCGGCACGGCCGGGCGCTGCGCGCGGATCGCCCGGGCGATGCACGGGGCGAGCGGCATCCAGGCGAAGTCCCTCGCCCGCGCCTACCGGCGCCTCGGCTGCTCCCGGCGGGCGAGTAAGACATGAACCCGTCCCGGCCTTATATCCTGAGGCCGGTCGCCACCTCGCTGCTGATGGTCGCGATCGTCATCCTGGGGGCGATCGGCTATCTGATGCTGCCGGTGTCGACCCTGCCGGAGGTGGACTACCCGACCATCGTGGTCTCGACGTTCCTGCCCGGGGCAAGCCCGGATGTGATGAGCGCCACGGTCACCGGGCCGCTCGAGCGCGAGCTCGGGCAGATGTCGGGCCTTGACCAGATGTCCTCCAAGACCTCCGCGGGCGCCTCGCAGATCACGCTGCAGTTCGACTTGAGCCTGAGCCTCGATGTGGCCGAAGCGGAGGTCCAGGCCGCGATCAACGCCGCGCAGATGCTGCTGCCGCAGAGCCTGCCGGCCCCCCCGATCTACGCCAAGGTCAACCCCGCGGACGCACCCATCCTCACGCTCGCGCTCACCTCGCGCGCCATGCCGATCACCGAGGTCCAGAACCTCGCCGACACGCGCATCGCCGAGAGGATCTCCCAGGTCTCGGGGGTGGGGCTGGTGAGCCTGAACGGTGCGCCGAAGCGGGCGGTGCGGATCGAGGCGAACCTCGATCAGCTCGCCGCCTACGGCTTGAGCCTCGATGATCTGCGCACCACCATCGCCAATTCCAACTCCGATGCGCCCAAGGGCAATTTCGACGGCCCGGCCCACGCCTACACCATCGACGCCAACGATCAGATCGCGAGCGCCGCCGAGTACGCGAACCTCGTGGTCGCCTACCGCAACGGCGCGCCGGTGTACCTGAAGAACGTCGCCAGGGTGGTGATGGGCTCGGAGAACAACCAGCTCGCGAGCTGGGTGAACGACACCCCCGCGGTGCTGATCAACATCCAGCGCCAGCCGGGGGCGAACGTCATCCAGACGGTGGACCGGATCCGCGCGCTGCTGCCGCAGCTGCGCGCCTCGATGCCGGCGAACGTCAACCTGCGGGTGGTGACCGATCGCACCCAGACCATCCGCGCCTCCGTCGATGACGTGCAGTTCGAGCTCGCCCTCGCCGTGGCCCTGGTGGTGATGGTGATGTTCCTCTTCCTGCGCAACATTCCCGCCACCATCATCCCGAGCCTCTCGGTGCCGGTGTCGCTCATCGGCACCTTCGCGGTGATGTACCTGGCGGGCTTCAGCCTGGACAACCTCTCGCTGATGGCCCTCACCATCGCCTCGGGGTTCGTGGTCGATGACGCCATCGTCATGATCGAGAACGTCTCGCGGCACATCGAGAAGGGCAAGCAGCCGCTCGAGGCGGCGCTCGCGGGCGCAGGGGAGATCGCCTTCACGATCGTCTCGCTCACCATCTCGCTCATCGCGGTGCTGATTCCGCTCCTGTTCATGCGGGAGGTGGTGGGGCGGCTGTTTCGCGAGTTCGCCATCACCCTCTCGATCTCGATCCTGATCTCCGCGGTGGTCTCGCTCACGCTGGTGCCGATGCTGTGCGCCAAGCTGCTGCGCCCGCACGAGGAGACCTTGAGCCGCCAGGGCAGGTGGGCGCACCGGGCCGAAGAGTGGTTCAACCGCGTGATCGAGTCGTACGGGCGCGGGCTCACCTGGGCGCTCGAGCGCCAGCCCCTGGTGCTCGGGATCGCCGCCGGCACGCTGGTGCTCACGGTGCTGCTGTACATCGTGATCCCGAAGGGCTTCTTCCCGCTGCAGGATACGGCGCTCCTTCAGGCGACGACCACCGCTTCCCCCTCGATCTCCTTCAAGGCCATGGCGGGGCGCCAGCAGGCGCTCGCCGATGTGCTGCGGCACAACCCCAACGTCGTCAGCCTCACCTCCTTCATCGGGGTCGGCAGCAACAACATGACGGTCAACCAGGGGCAGATGCTGATCAATCTCACGCCCAAGGACGACCGCTCGGCCGGCATCACCACGGTCATGAGCGAGCTGCTCGCGGCGGCGCGCTCGGTGCCGGGCATCCACCTCTCGTTGCAGCCGGTGCAGGACCTCACCATCAGCTCGATCGTCGGCCGGGCGCGCTATCAGTTCATTCTGGGGGCGGCCACCCGCGGCATCCTCGAGCCCTGGGTGCCGAAGCTGCTCGCGGCCCTGCGCCGCCAGCCAGCGCTCGCGCACGTCTCGACGAGCTTCACGGAGCATGGGCGCACTATCCAGATCGACGTCGATCACGGCACGGCAGCGCGCTTTGGCATCACCGATGCCACGATCGACAATGCGCTCTATGACGCCTTCGGCCAGCGGATCATCTCGACGATCTATACCCAGTCGAGCGACTATCGCGTGATCCTCACGGCCGATCCGGCGCTCTCGGACAGCGTGCGTGCGCTCGACACGTTCTACGTTCCC
>JAJYTX010000049.1 GCA_021792815.1 Pseudomonadota bacterium | reverse complement strand
ACGCGGATGCGACCCTCACGCGCCGCGTGTATCGCCGCTTACCGCGCGTCGCAAAACCGTTAAAATAGTAGACAGATGGCCCCGATAGTAGACAGATTGAGGATCGGCGGCCGAAAAGCCATCCTAACATATTGATTTTTAAGAGCGCCCCCGTAGCTCAGTGGATAGAGCGACCGCCTCCTAAGCGGTAGGTCGTCGGTTCAACTCCGGCCGGGGGCGCCAATGGGCCATCCGATACCTGGCGATGTCGCCCAATAAACCTTAAAAAGTCAGAAGCTTGTGCGGGAAACTTCCCTCACATTGCCGGATCGTGTCCGCTGGGCGATGGCTCTTCCTTGGGAGGTGATGCAGGCGATCGCCGATGCCGCCGCTCGCCGGGCGGAGCGATCCGGCGCGCCGTGAAGAAGCGCATCGGGCTGCAGGGACGGTGTTTGCGAAGCGGCGCGAGCAGCCCGCTGCCTCGCCGCAGGTCGCGGATGCCGGCCGGGCTAACTCTGCCGATCCGGTTCGAGCTTCTGGATGACGTAGCGCAGGCTCTGCCGGCTGGCTCTGGGTCTTCGGTCTGTATTCACCGAGTACAGGATGGTTCCGCGGGCCCCGACCGCCGCCTGCACATCCTGTTCGGAAACGGTATGGGCCTGAACGGCAGGCCGGCCGCGCAGTCGTTTGTAGGCCGGGCGAAGGGTTTCGCTTTTCAGCCGGTACCAGCGCTCGGACACGGATCCTTGCGGGCGGTGCGGCCCGATGCGCACCTGGAATGCGGCCAGTCCGCCGGGCCGCAGAACCCGCAGGAACTCCTGAATGTAGCGGACCTGGTAGCGCGGCGGGTTGTGCTGCAGCGAAATGTTCGAATACACGAAGTCGACCGTTCCGTCAGCGATTCCGATCAGGGCGTCGCTCGTGTTGAGCAGGTAACGGCAGCGGTCCCCAAACTGGTTCCATTTCATGGCCCGTTCGATCATCGTCGAGGAAATGTCCACGCCGATGACCGATTCAAACCGAGCGCAGAGCGCCTGAGTCAGCCGGCCGACGCCACAGCCGAAATCCACGGCACAACCGCGGCGCGGATCCAGACGGTGCGCCTCGAGGTCCGAGAAGACTTCTTCGATCTCGGTCTGGCCGGTTCTGAAGAATTCCTGTGGATCCCATTTGTTACCCCGAAACCGATCGTCTGTCAGAATGGCCCAGAGCGGATCATCGCGGCCGAGCGCTTCGTACACCGACTGTATTTTTTCGAGACTCATCGCAGAACCTGACGCTCCTCGCGGAAGCTGATGTGGAGCACGCTCTCCGCTCATCCGGTCGCTGGCCCGAACCGTGCGCCGCCGTCACGGGCAACGGCGCAGGGCGCGCTGCCGGGGGTGCGACGCGCGGACGCGGCGCAACCATGCCATATCCGGTGTCCGGCTGCCCACCCTTTGGCGAGGCGTCGCGCTCGTGCCGTGAGCGCCCGGCACCGCGATGAGCGCCGCCACCCGGGACGCGCTATCCTCGGAGGCGGGGTGCGGCATGCGCCGCAGCGGCTGCGACGGGCCGACGATGCGATGCGCATCACAGTTCGGCCGGTGCCGGGCGAGCCGTGGCGGCGCGCGGCCCTACAATTTCCCGTGCCCCGCCTGAGCCGAAGCCACGCACCGTGAGCCAGTCATTCCGCCGCCGCATGCGCCGCGCTCCGAGCGCTCCTACCGGACCGGACCGCCGGCTCGCGGCCGACCGCCGCACGAGCGTCGCCAAGGCGCTGCTCTATGGCAGCCTTCGCCCGCGACGGCAAGGTCCGCGACGCGCCGACGAGCATCGGCTGGGGGCGATCGACTGGCATCATCCGTGGTGGCTGGTGCTCGCAGTCGTGATCCTGATGCTCTCGTGCGCCGACGCCGCGCTCACTCTGGTGCTGATCGGCCGCGGCGCCTTCGAAGTGAACCCGCTGCTCGCTCCCCTGGTGCGGGACTCGCCGGTGGCGTTCGTGCTGGTCAAGATCGGTCTTACCGGCGTCGGCATCGTCTGCCTGACGCTGCTCGCCAGACTGAAGGCCTTCGGGCGCATTCCCGCGAAACTGCTGTTCTACGCGGTGCTGATCGGATACGTCGTACTCATTGTCTATGAGCTGAGGCTGCTCGCCGTGGGTTGATCGCCGCCCCTGCGCGGCTCGGCGGGGCGTGGGTACGCTCAGCTGAAATCCCGTTAATTTTCAAGGCCTGTCGTACGGTCCTGATATTTCGCGCCCGCTGCCTTTCCGTTACACTAGGCTCTCGCGGCTTCTACCCCCAGCATGCTTCAACCCACACCCCTATTCGGCGGCAACGCCGCCTTCCTGGATACTCTCTACGAGCAATACCTTCGCGATCCAGCAAGCGTAGAGGAAAGCTGGCGCACCTATTTCGAGCAGTTGCCGGGCTCGGTGGCGCTCGAGCGGGCCCACGGCCCGATCGAGGCGCAGCTCGCCGAGCGTGCCCGCGAGCCGCGTGCGCTCGCCGCCGGGCCGGCGCAGCCCGGTAGCGATGCCCGCCAAGCGGGCGTGTCGCGCCTGATCCAGGTGTGGATGCACCGCGGACACCTCATTGCCCAGCTCGATCCGCTCGGACTCACGACGCGCCCGCGCCCGCGGGTGCTCGAGCTCGGACACTTCGGGCTCTCCGAGGCCGATCTCGACACCGAGTTCTTCACCGGCAGCCGCGTCGATGCGGTGCCGCAGCGCATGACGCTTCGCGAGATCCTGCGCCAGCTCGAAGCGATCTATGCCGGCTCGGTCGGGGCGGAATTCGCCCACGTGTCCTCTTCGCAGGAGCGCCTGTGGCTGCAGGACCGGTTCCAGGCCGGGCGGCTGCAGCATCGGTTCAACGCCGATGAGAAGCGCAACATTCTCTGGCAGCTCACGGCCGCCGAGGGGCTCGAGCGCTATCTGCACACCAAGTACGTCGGCCAGAAACGCTTCTCGCTCGAGGGCGGCGAGACGTTGATTCCGATGCTCGATGACCTGATTCAAGGCTGCGGCGCCTCGGCTGTCGAGGAAGTGGTCATCGGCATGGCCCACCGAGGGCGCCTCAACGTGCTGGTGAACCTGCTGGGCAAGCCGCCATCACTGCTGTTTTCCGAGTTCGAAGGCAACTACGACCTCAGTCACCTCAAGGGCTCCGGTGATGTGAAGTACCACAAAGGCTTCTCGGCCGACCTGCGTACCCCCGCAGGCAACGTTCACGCCGTCCTCGCCTTCAATCCCTCGCACCTGGAGGTCGTCAACCCGGTGGTCGAGGGCTCGGTGCGCGCGCGACAGGAGCGGCGCAACGATGAGAAGGGCGAGCGCGTGCTGCCCATCCTGGTGCACGGCGATGCGGCATTCGCCGGCCAGGGTGTCGTGATGGAGACGCTGCAGCTCTCGCAGGCGCGTGGCTATTACACGGGCGGCACCGTGCACCTGGTCGTCAACAATCAGGTGGGTTTCACCACCTCGCTGCCGAGCGATGCCCGCTCGACGCTCTATTGCAGCGATGTCGCCAAAATGCTCGAAGCGCCGATCTTCCACGTCAACGGCGATGATCCCGAGGCGGCGGTGTTCGTGACGCGTCTCGCGCTCGAGTACCGCACGCGCTTCCACAAGGATGTGGTGATCGATCTCGTCTGCTACCGGCGTCTCGGGCACAACGAGGCGGATGAACCGGCGGTGACGCAGCCGCAGATGTACCAGATCATCCGCCAGCGTCCCACCACGCGCAAGCTCTACGCCGACCGTCTGGTGGCCGAGGGCGTCGTCGCCGAGCCGGAGCCGGCCGCGCTGGTGGAGCGATACCGCGAAGGGCTCGACCAGGGAAGGCCGCTCGCGCGGGCCGCGCTCGGCCTGATCGGCAATCAGTACACCGTCGACTGGACACGCTATGGCAATGCCGACTGGACCGAGCGGGTGCAGACCGGAGTCGAGCTCGACAGGGTGAAGTCCCTCGGCGAGCGCCTGGGACGACTGCCCGCGGACCTGAAACTCCATGCGCGGGTGGCGCAGGTCATCGCCAACCGCAACCGGATGGTCGCCGGCGAGCTGCCGCTCGACTGGGGCTGCGCCGAAACGCTCGCCTACGCCTCGCTCGTCGAGGACGGCTTCGCGGTGCGTCTGTCCGGACAGGACAGCGGCCGCGGCACGTTCTTCCATCGGCATGCGGTGCTGCACGATCAGGGCTCCGAGCGCGTCTACGTCCCGCTGCAGCACCTCGCGCAGGACCAGCCGCGCGTCGAGATCATCGACTCGGTGCTCTCGGAGGAGGCGGTGCTCGGCTTCGAGTACGGCTTCTCGACCACCGAGCCCGGGTGCCTCACCATCTGGGAAGGCCAGTTCGGCGACTTCGCCAACGGCGCCCAGGTGATCATCGATCAGTTCATCAGCTCCGGCGAAGCGAAGTGGGAGCGCTACTGCGGTCTCACGCTGTTCCTGCCACACGGCTTCGAGGGCCAGGGGCCGGAGCATTCCTCGGCGCGCCTCGAGCGCTTCCTGCAGCTCAGCGCGGAAAACAACATGCAGGTGTGCGTGCCCTCGACGCCGGCCCAGATGTTTCACATGCTGCGCCGGCAGATGCTGCAGCCGTTCCGCAAGCCGCTCATCGTCATGACGCCGAAGAGCCTGCTGCGCCACGACCTGTCGGTGTCGAATCTGGCGGACCTCACCCGCGGCAGCTTCGCGCGCGTGATCGGCGAGATCGACGAGATCGAACCGGCTGCCGTGCGCCGCGCCGTGTTCTGCAGCGGCAAGGTCTACTTCGACCTGCTCAAGGCACGCCGCAACGATGGCTTGCGGGACGTCGCCCTGGTGCGCATCGAGCAGCTCTATCCGTTTCCGTCGGAGGAGTACGAGGCGACGCTGAAGCGCTATCCGAATCTGCGTGAAGTGGTCTGGTGCCAGGAAGAGCCGCAGAACCAGGGTGCCTGGTACCACATCCGCCACCGGCTGCAGGAACCGGTCGAGAACCGCATGACCGTGCTCTACGCGGGCCGTGCGCCGGCGGCGGCGCCCGCCACGGGCATCAGCAAGATCCACGAGGCCGAACAACACACGCTGGTCGATGCCGCGCTGCACTCCACGGTCACCCGGACGAGCGCGCGGCAGACGAAGCGTCTGACCGGCAGCGCGTCCGCGGCGCGCGGTCCCAAGCGCGCCGCGACTCCCCTCAGAAAGAGTTCTTAATGACGACTGAAATCAAAGTTCCCCAGCTACCGGAGTCGGTTGCGGACGCGACGCTGGTCGCGTGGCACAAGCAGCCGGGCGATGCCGTGCGCCGCGACGAGAATCTCGCCGACCTCGAGACCGACAAGGTGGTGCTCGAAGTGCCGGCGCCGGCGAACGGAGTGCTGCGCGAGGTGAAAGTCGCAAGCGGCGCCGTGGTGACGAGCGGCCAGCTGCTCGCGCTAATCGAGGAGGGCGCCGCGGGCGCGGCGACGGCCGTGGCGGTGACCGCCCGGGGCGACCGTTCCGCGGCTCCCGAGGGCCCCTCCGGTGGTCCGGCGCCGGCAGCCTCGCCGAGGCCGGCGGCCGAGCCGAAAGCCGAGGGTGAAGCGGCGAAGGACAAGCTCAGCCCCTCGGTGCGCCGGCTGGTCGAGGAGAACCGCCTCGATCCGGGAGCCATTCCCGCCAGCGGCCGCGACGGACGGCTCACGAAATCCGACGTCGTCGGATTTCTGGGCAAACAGACCGCCCCGGCGGACGTTTCGGCGGCCAGGCCGGCGTCGCCCGCCGGGCCCGTGCTGCCCACCGGCGCCCGCGCCGAGCATCGCGTGACGATGACGCGGCTGCGCCAGCGCATTGCTCAACGCATGGTCGAAGCGCAGTCGACACAGGCGCTGCTCACCTCGTTCAATGAGGTGGATCTGACCGCGGTGAACGAATTGCGGGCCCGCCACAAGGACCGCTTCGAGAAAGAGCACGGTGTGAAACTGGGATTCATGTCGTTCTTCGTCAAGGCGTGCATCGAGGCGCTGAAGAAGTTCCCGGCGGTGAACGCCTCCGTGGACGGTGCTGACATCGTCTATCACGAGTTCTACGACATCGGGGTCGCGGTCTCCACCGATCGTGGCCTGGTCGTGCCGATCGTGCGCGATGCCGACGTCAAGGGCTTCGCGGCCATCGAAAAGGAAATCGCCGAGTACGCCCGCAAGGCCCGCGCCGGCGCGCTCGCCATCGAGGACCTGACCGGCGGCACCTTCACGATCACCAATGGCGGGGTGTTCGGGTCGCTGATGTCCACGCCGATCGTCAATGCGCCCCAGAGCGCCATCCTCGGCATGCACAAGATCCAGCAGCGGCCCATGGTGCTCGATGGCGAGATTGCGATCCGCCCCATGATGTACATCGCCATCACCTACGATCATCGCCTCATCGACGGCCGCGAGGCGGTGCAGTTCCTGGTCACCGTCAAGGACGGCCTGGAAGATCCGGGTCGCATGCTGTTGGGAATCTGAGCAAGGGCACAACATGGCTGATTCCTTCGACGTCATCGTCATCGGCGGGGGACCGGCGGGATATCCCGCCGCGATACGCGCCGGCCAGAACAAGCTCAGCGTCGCCTGCATCGATGAGTGGCGCAACCGCGACGGCACGTATGCCTTCGGCGGCACCTGCCTCAATGCCGGCTGCATTCCCTCCAAGGCGCTGCTCGAATCGACCGAGCTGTACCACCGCACCCGTGAGGAGTTCGCACTGCACGGCATCCGGGTGAGCGATGTGAGCGTCGATGTGGCGCAGATGCAGAAGCGCAAGGCGGGCATCGTCAGGACGAGCACCCAGGGGATCCTGGCGTTGTTCAAGGCGAGCGGCGTGACGCCGCTGCAGGGCCACGGCCGGCTGCTGCCCGGGCGGCGCGTGGCGTTCAGCGCCGCTGACGGCACGACGCGCGAGCTCAGCGCCAGGCAGGTGATTCTCGCCTCGGGGTCGACGCCGGTGGAGCTCAAATCCACGCCGTGGCAGGTGCCTCACATCGTCGATTCGCAGGGCGCGCTCGAGTTCGATTCGGTGCCGAAGCGCCTCGGGGTGATCGGCGCGGGCGTGATCGGTCTGGAACTCGGCAGCGTCTGGCGTCGTCTCGGCAGCGAGGTCACGGTGCTCGAGGCACTCCCGGATTTCCTGGCGGTCGCCGACCAGCAGCTTGCCAAGGAGGCGGCGCGGCACTTCAGGAAGCAGGGACTCGACATCCGTCTCGGGGCACGGGTCACGGGCGCCAAAGTGATCGGTGATGCGGTCGAGGTGGCCTACGAGGATGCCAAGGGCGCTCATAGCCTCACCGTCGACCGTCTGGTCGTGGCCGTCGGCCGTCGCCCCTACAGCGGCAATCTGCTCGCCCCGGGTACCGGTGTCGAGCTCGATGAGCGCGGCTTCATCCAGGTCGACCATCAGTGCCGCACCGCCGCCGAAGGCGTCTGGGCGGTGGGCGATTGCGTGCGCGGCCCGATGCTCGCGCACAAAGGCAAGGAGGAAGGCGTGATGGCGGCCGACCTGATCGCCGGACGGTTCGGCGAGGTCAACTACAAGACCATCCCCTATGTCATTTATACCGCGCCGGAGATCGCCTGGGTGGGGCAGACCGAGGAGCAGGTCAAAGCGAGCGGCCGACCCTGCAAGACCGGGGTATTCCCGTTCCTGGCGAGCGGCCGTGCCCGGGCGATGGAGCAGGCCCAGGGGTTCGCCAAGATCATCGCCGCGCAGGACGACGATGAGATCCTCGGGGTGCACATCATCGGCCCGATGGCCGGTGAGCTGATCGCCGAGGCGGTGCTCGCCATGGAGTACTCGGCGAGCAGCGAGGATCTGCAGCGCACCATTCACGCGCATCCGACCCTGTCGGAGGCGCTGCACGAGGCGGCGCTCGCAGCCGACAAGCGCGCCATCGATTCGATCAACCGCTGATCCGCCTGGGGTGCTTCAGCGGGCGCGGCGTGCCGAAGTCACATTCGGCACCGCCGAGAGGCGCTGCAGCACGCGTCCGAGCTGCACCTCATCGCCGATGCCGACGGTGAGCAGCACGCGGGCTGTGCCGGCGTCGTGATCCGTCGTGGTGGTCATCGTGTGAATGCTCAGCCGTTCGAGGGCGAGCACGTCCGTCAGGTCCCGCAGCAGTCCACGCCGGTCATACGCCTGAACGGAAATCTCAACGGGCAGTTGCGGCGCATCGTGAGTGCTCCATTCGACCTGCAGCACGCGCTCGGGTCTCACCGAGCGCATGCGTGCAAAGCCCGGACAGTTCGCCCGGTGAATGGTCACTCCCCGCCCCACGGTCACGTAGCCGGCGATGGGCTGCGGGCGAAGCGGCGAGCAGCAGCGCGCGAGAGTGATCGGCAGATCCCCGACTCCTTCGATCTGCACCGGCGAGCTGCCGCGTGCGCCACTGGCGCGCCTCGCAGCCGGCAGGTGTGCCTCCGCGGGCGAGCCGAACAGCCGCTCCGCGGCATGGGTCAGCTGTGATACCGTGATCCCGCCTTCACCGAGCAGCTGGTAGAACTGGTCGGCATCGCGCGCCTCGAGCGCCTCGATGAGCGACGCCAGCTGTTGGGTTCCGACGCCGAGCCGGCCGAGTTCCCGCTCCGCGATCGCACGTCCCGCGCCACGATTGTCGGCCGCATCGAGCCTGCGGAACCAGGCACGCACCTTGGCGCGGTTGCGTGCGGACACCAGAAACCCGAGCTCGGGAGCGAGCCAGTCACGGCTCGGCGCCTCCTGCCGCGCGGTGATGATCTCGATCACCTCGCCGTTGGCGAGCACGTGGGTGAGCGGAACGATCCGGCCGTTCACTTTGGCGCCCCGGCAGCGATGGCCGAGCGCGGTGTGCAGATGGTAGGCGAAGTCGAGCGGGGTCGCGCCGTGAGGCAGATCCACCACCTCGCCTTTGGGAGTGAGCACGTAGACCCGGTCCTGGAACAGCTCCGCGCTCATCTGCTCGAGGAACTCGCGATCCGCATCCGGGCCCTCGGCGCGGCTCGGCTCGAGCAGCCGCCGGACCCACTCGACCTTGCGCTGATACTGCGCATCCGCGGTGCCGCCTTCCTTGTACGTCCAGTGCGCGGCCACGCCGAGCTCGGCGTGTTCGTGCATCTCGCGGGTGCGGATCTGCACCTCGACGCTCTTGCCCTCGGGGCCGATCACCGCCGTGTGGATGGAACGATAAAAGTTGCCCTTGGGCGTCGCGATGTAGTCATCGAACTCGCCGGGGATGTAGGTCCACAGGCCGTGCACCGTCCCGAGTGCCGCGTAGCAGTCGGGCACCGATCCGACGATGACGCGTACGGCGCGTACGTCGAAGAGCTGCTCGAACTCCAGGTGCTTGCGCTGCATCTTCCTGTAAATGCTGTACATGTGCTTCGGTCGTCCGGACACCTGTGCGCGGATGCCCGCCTTTTCGAGCTCTGCCCGCAGGGTGTCACAGAGCTGTTCGATATAGCGCTCGCGGTCGGTGCGCCGCTCATTGAGCGCCGCGGCAATCCGCCGATACTCGTCCGGCTCGAGGTAGCGGAACGCAAGATCCTCGATTTCCCACTTCAGTTGCCACACGCCCAGCCGGTTTGCGAGAGGTCCGAATACCGCGCGCGCCTCGAACGCGAGCCGCTCACGCGCTTCCTCGGACGCGTCCCGGGCATGACGGAGGCTGACCAGCTGCTCGGCGAGCCGCGCGAGGATCAGTCGCGGGTCGCTGACGACCGCAAGCAGCATCTTGCGCAGCGTCTCGGCCTGGCGGGGCTCGAGTCCCTGGGCCGCCGACCAGTGAACGCTCAGTCCGATCTCCCCGAGCTTCGAAAGCGCCACGGCGATGTCGCGTGCCGCCGGTCCCACCAGTCCGGCGAGGGTCTCGGTGGGCAGACCGGCCCCGAGCGCAGCCCGCGCCAGCACGGCCTTGGCGAGGGATTCATCCTCGGTGAGCGCGCCGAGGATCTCGGCCGCCTCGGTGGCCATTGCGAGCGTTCCGGGTGCGAGCGCAGCCGCCGTCTCGATCGCGCCGCGGGTGGCGGTGATCGACTCGAGCAGATCCGGTGGGCAGCGCTGCGTCGTCTCCACGGCCGTAAGTGCTTGATTGAACTAAATGTCTCAGAGACGCTTTAGGGCTATCATACCGACGGATCCCGGCAACGGAGTGCAACTTTGGCCGCGCCTTCACCCTGATGGTCAGCGATACGAAGCGGGCGCCCCCCCCGCACATCGAGCGCCTCCCTGGGCTCACGCCTCGCTCCGAGGGCCTGCGGCCGGTCCGATACGAGGGTTATGGACCGGGTGGGGCCGTGCTGCTCCTCGAATGCCGCACCGAAGATCCCGAGCGCACCCGCGCTCAGCTGCGTCGCGCGTTCCGCGAGCACGGCGGGTATCTCGGCGCACAGGGCTCGGTCGCGTATCTCTTCCAGCGTGTCGGGCTGCTGCGCTATGCGCCGGGCGTGGATCTCGAACAGCTGACGCGGACGGCACTCGCGGCGGGGGCGGAGGATGTGAGAAGCCGCCCCGGCGGACCGATCGAGGTCCTGACCGATCCGGAAGACTTCGAGACGGTGCGTGCCGAGCTGTGCCGCCAGCCGTTCGCGCCGCTCGCCGCCGAGGTCACCGAGCGGCCCGCGCTCGCGGCGCGGCTCGACGGCGAGGCGGCACAGCGCATGAAACGACTGATCGAGACGCTGGCGGCGCTCGAGGACGTGTGCGCCGTGTATACGAATGCGCAACTCGGCGAAGCGGATAGCCCGGTCACCGCCCCACTCGAAAATCGCTGACCCGGTCGGGAGCGGTCTGCCGCTCGCGTCCTGTCGAATGGCAGTCACTGCGCGCGTGAAAGACGACGTGTGTATTGCACGGCCATCCAGCGCACGTCGGTGCCGTCAGTAGCTGACGACAGTCACTGACGTGATGAGAGCCTCACTGTCAGTGACGTCTTTGCCGCCCTGGGTCACACTTCGGTCTGACATGGAACGTGTCGAAATCGCTGTTGTGTGAGTGGGCGAACTCGGATACTGTTGCAACAGCAAACATCGTCAGGGGCTCACGATGTCCGTCCCGCGCCCGCGCGCGTTGGGTTGCGCGGGCCTCGGGGCAGACCGGGAGGGGTCCGAATCGGACGGGCCGTCCGCTGTTGTCCCTATGAATGAGTAGGAATCAGAATGAGTAGGCGCCATTTGGGGGTGTAGTCATGATCGCAGG
>JAJYTX010000048.1 GCA_021792815.1 Pseudomonadota bacterium | reverse complement strand
TGCAGATCGGCGATGTGCTGACCCTCCTGTGGGGCGAAGAGAACGGTGGCACCCGCAAGAGCACCGTCGAGCGGCACAGGCAGGTCGAGGTGCGCGTCAAGGTCTCCCCCGTTCCCTACGCCCGCGATGCCCGCGAGGGGTACCATGACGGGTGGCGCACGCGCAGTTGAGCTGCAGGAGGCTGGCGCGGGTCCCCGGGGAGCGGGGCGGTGCGGTCGGAACCGTCCCCCGGGGAAAGTGCCGCCCTCACCTTGCGAGGCAGGGCGAGGGCGGCGGGGTGAAACGGACCGCGAAGCACGGCGAGCCGCTATAGAAAACGTCGATAGCTGCTAGTCTCGACCCCGGCTTGGAGGACATCGGCGACGGGGCCATAATCGCAAATCCTGCGAGGCCATCGCGCTCATCACCATGCAGACGCCCATCCCTTGCCTGTTCATGCGGGGCGGAACGTCCCGCGGACCGTTTTTCAATGAGACCGATCTGCCGGCCGACGTGCCGACGCGCGATCGGGTGCTGCTCGCGGTCATGGGCTCGCCCGATCGACGCGAGATCGACGGCCTGGGCGGAGGCCATCCGCTCACGAGCAAAGTGGGTATCATCCGCCGCGGCACGCGGCCGGGGGTCGATCTGGAGTTCCTGTTCGCCCAGGTGGTGCCGGACAAGCCCGTGGTCGACACGACGCCGAATTGCGGCAACATGCTGGCGGCCGTCGTGCCCTACGCCCTGGAGACCGGCATGGTGCGGGCGCAGGGCGAGACCAGCACCTTTCGCGTGCTGACCCGCAATACCGACATGCTGTGCGACATCACGGTGCAGACCCCGGGGGGTCGAGTCAGCTACGAGGGGGATGCTCGGATCGACGGCGTACCGGGCACCAGCGCGCCGATCAAGATCAATTTTCTCGACACCGCGGGCTCGGTGTGCTCGGGGCTGCTGCCGACCGGCCGCGTCCGCGACACCGCCACCGTCGAGGGCATCGGCCCGATCGAGGTCACCTGCATCGACAACGGCATGCCCCTGGTCATGATGCGCGCCACGGACCTCGGCCGCACCGGACGGGAGAGCGTGGCGGATCTCAACGCCGATACCGAGCTCAAGACACGGCTCGAGGCGTTGCGGCTCGCGTGCGGGGAGCTGATGGGCCTCGGCGATGTTTCCGCCAAGACATACCCCAAGATGTGCCTGATCGCGCCGCCGGCCGCTGGCGGCAGCATCTGTACCCGCTGCTTCATCCCGCACGTCTGCCACGACGCGATCGGTGTCCTCGCCGCGGTGACCGTGGCGACCGCGTGCGTTCTGCCGGGGTCGATCGCCGATGGCATCGCAGCGGCACCCGAAGGCACGCTGCGCACGATCTCGGTCGAGCACCCGAGCGGAGAGTTCAGCGTCGAGCTGGAAACGGCCACCGGCGATCCACCCGTGGTCAGGCGCGCCGCGCTGCTGCGCACGGCGCGGCTCATCATGCGAGGGGAGGTCATGGTGCCGGCTGCGATCTGGCGCGCGACCGACCCGAGGGGTTGAGGGTCTCCCTGTCACCCGTATCGAGAGTCACCGATGATCATCGACTGTCACGGCCACTACACCACCGCGCCCAAAGCGCTCGAGGAATGGCGCAAGCTCCAGATCGCCCACCTCGCCACCCCGGAGCGCGGACCGAAGGTTTCCGAGCTCAGGATCAGCGACGACGAGCTGCGCGAGAGCATCGAGGAGAACCAGCTGAAGCTGATGCGCGAGCGCGGTTCGGATCTCACCGTCTTCTCGCCGCGCGCCAGCTTCATGGCGCACCACATCGGGGACTTCAATACCAGCGCCACCTGGGCGGCGATCTGCAATGAGCTGTGCTACCGGGTCTCGACGCTGTTTCCGGAGCACTTCATCGGCGCAGCGATGCTGCCGCAGTCGCCCGGGGTCGATCCGGCGAGCTGCCTCCCGGAGCTCGAGAAATGCATCCGGGAGTATGGTTTCGTCGGCATCAACCTCAATCCCGACCCCTCGGGCGGGCACTGGAAGGAGCCGCCGCTCACCGACCGCTGGTGGTTCCCGATCTACGAGAAGATGGTCGAGTACGACATTCCGGCCATGGTGCACGTCAGTACCAGCTGCAACGCGTGCTTTCACACCACCGGGGCGCACTATCTCAATGCCGACACCACCGCGTTCATGCAGTGCGTGAGCGGTGATCTGTTCAGGGAATTTCCCACGCTGCGGTTCGTCATTCCCCACGGCGGTGGGGCGGTGCCCTACCATTGGGGACGATTCCGCGGCTTGGCGCAGGCGCTCGACAAGCCGCCCCTGGAGCAGCACCTGCTCGGGAACATCTTTTTCGATACCTGCGTCTATCACCAGCCGGGCATCGACCTGCTCACCCGCGTGATCCCGATCGAGAACATCCTGTTCGCCTCGGAAATGATCGGGGCGGTGCGCGGCATCGATCCGCGCACCGGACATCATTACGATGATACCCGGCGTTACATCGAGGCCGCCGCGCTCACTGGCGAGCAGCGCAACCGGATCTACCAGGCCAATGCCCGCCGTGTCTATCCGCGGCTGCACGCCGCGCTCGAGGCTCGCGGCCACTGAAGCGCACCCGCCACCGAACTGCAGGCCCCCCATGAGCACACCGCTGAACAATCTGGGCATCGTCAGGCGCAACATCGAGCGTGCCGAGCGTGCGGCCGTCGACAGGCTGGGCCATTTCGGGGTGGCCACGGTGCACGAGGCCATGGGCCGGGTGGGCCTGATGAAGCCCTACCTGCGCCCGATCTACCCGGGCGCGCGCGTCTGCGGCACGGCGCTCACGGTGCTGCTGCAGCCCGGAGACAACTGGATGCTGCACGTGGCGGCGGAGCAGATCCGTCCGGGCGATCTGGTGGTGGCCGCCTGCACCACCGACAGCGAGGACGGCTTCTTCGGCGAATTGCTGGCCACGTCTTTCCGGGCGCGCGGCGCCCTGGGTCTGATCATCGACGGCGGAGTGCGCGATGTGCGGGAACTGACGGAGATGAAGTTTCCGGTCTTCAGCCGCGCCATCAGTGCCAAGGGGACCGTGAAGGCGACGCTCGGCTCGGTCAATGTGCCGCTGGTCTGCGCCGGCGCTCTGGTCCAGCCCGGCGATGCCGTCCTCGCCGATGATGACGGCGTGGTGGTGGTGCCCGCGGCGCTGACGCAACGGGTCGCCGAGGCGGCCGCGGCGCGCGAGGCCAACGAGGCCGACAAGCGCAGGCAGCTTGCCGCCGGGGTGCTCGGGCTCGACATGTACAAGATGCGCGAGCCGCTCGGGAAGCTGGGACTGAAGTACATCGATTGAATGATGGTGAACTCAGCCCATGACGCGCTGCGGCGGGTCGGCCTGGTCGGCTACGGCGAAGTCGGCCGCATCCTGGCGGAGGACCTGCGTGACCGCGGCATCGGACAGGTCGCCGCATATGACATCAAGCTCGGCACCGCGGCCGAAGCGCCGCTGCGCGCGCACGCTGCGGCGCACGGCGTCGCGCTGGCCGCGTCGCACACGGCGCTCGCGGCGCAGAGTGATCTGCTGATCTGCGCCGTGACCGCGAGTCAGACGGTTGCGGCGGCGCGCGCGTGCGCCGCGGGCATCCCGTCCGGCGCGTGGTTTCTCGACTTCAATTCCGCCTCGCCCGGGGCCAAACAGGAGGCCGCCACGCTCATCGAGGCCGACGGCGCACGCTACGTGGAAGGCGCGGTGATGACCTCCGTGCCGCCGTATCGCATCCGCGTGCCGCTGCTGCTGGGTGGAGCGCATGCGGCGCAACTGGCGCCGCTGCTGGAGGCATTGGGCTTCTCGCCGCAGGTGGCATCGGAGCGACTCGGTGTGGCGTCCGCCACCAAGATGTGCCGCAGCGTGGTGATCAAGGGGTTGGAAGCCATGATCATCGAGAGCCTGACGGCGGCCCGCGCCTACGGGGTGGAGGATGCCGTGCTCGCCTCCCTGACGGAAACCTTTCCCGGAATTGATTGGCAGAAGCAGGCCACTTATTTTTTTCAGCGCGTGATCCAGCATGGCGGGCGTCGGGCGGAGGAAATGCGGGAAGCCGCCCGCGCGATGCAGGAGGCCGGCCTCACTCCCTGGTCGGCGGCCGGCACGGCCGAGCGCCAGAGCTGGGTCGCCGGCCTCGCCGATGCGGGTGTGTTCGGCACTCGGGGTGAGGCGGAATTCGCGCGCAGCGCCGACTGGCGCCTCGAGGCCGACCGTATCCTCGATGGCATCCGCGCATCCCGGCTCAAGTCATCCTGATCCCGAAGCCCATGACTACCGCACACCACCAGACCTTCACGAAATCACCCGGCTGGCTCGACTGGTATCCGCAGCCCTCCAAGCCGCGGTTCGTGCCGCCGCCGGGCGCGGTCGATGCCCATTGTCACGTCTTCGGTCCGGGCGCGGAGTTCCCCTACGCGCCGGAGCGCAAATACACGCCCTGCGACGCCAGCAAACGGCAGCTGTACGCCTTGCGCGATCACCTGGGCTTTGCGCGCAACGTGGTGGTGCAGGCCACCTGTCACGGGGCGGACAACCGGGCGATGGTGGATGCGCTGCTGCATTCCGGCGGGCGCGCGCGCGGTGTGGCAACCGTGCGCCGCAGTGTCACCGACCCGGAGCTCGAGAGTCTGCACGCCAGCGGTGTGCGCGGGGTGCGCTTCAATTTCCTCAAGCGCCTGGTGGATTTCACGCCGCGCGAGGAGTTGCTGGAAATCGCCGCGCGCATCGCGCCGCTCGGCTGGCACGTGGTGGTGTATTTCGAGGCGGCGGATCTGGCGGAACTGTGGGATTTCTTCACCGCCCTGCCTACCACGGTGGTGGTCGATCACATGGGCCGGCCCGACGTCACACAACCGGTGCAGGGGCCGCAGTTTCAGCGGTTCGTGCGCCTGATGCGCGAGCACCCCAATGTCTGGTGCAAGGTGTCCTGCCCCGAACGGTTGAGCGTCGCCGGACCGCCGGCGCTCGACGGCGAGCGTGAGGCCTACCGCGACGTGGTGCCCTTTGCCCGGCATCTCGTCGAGACCTTCCCCGACCGGGTGCTCTGGGGCAGCGATTGGCCCCATCCCAATCTCAAGAACCACATGCCCGATGATGGGCTGCTGGTCGATTTCATTCCGCACATCGCGCTGAGCGCCGGGGCACAGCGCAGGCTCCTGGTGGACAACCCCATGCGGCTCTATTGGCCCGAAGAAACCTGACCCGAGGCGATGCTATGGCGGCGGACAAGCCCTACGAGGACATTCCAGGCACCTGGATATTCGACGCCCAGCGCGCGCGCCTGGGCTATCACCTCAACCAGTTCCTGTACACGCTGATGAAGGAGGCGAACCGCAAGGCTTTCCTGGCGGATGAGCGCGCGTACCTCGAGAATTTCGGACTGACCGAGGCACAGCGCGAGGCCGTGCTCAAGCGCGACTGGAATCGCCTTCTCGAGCTCGGCGCCGTGGTCTATGCGCTTGCCAAGCTCGCTTTCACCGACGGCAAGTCCTACCAGTTCATGGCCTCGCAGATGACCGGCATGACCGAGAAGGAGTACATCGCGATGATGCTCAACGGCGGACGCTCACCGGAAGGCTGGCGTTTCAAGTCCGAGCGGAGGAATCACTGATGGCGCGGATCATCGCAGGGGTCGGCACTTCGCACACACCGGCGATCGGTGCGGCGGTCGACAACGGCAGGACCGGCGAGCCGTACTGGCAGCCGCTGTTCCAGGGCTACGAGCCCGCCCGGCGATGGATGGCGAACGCCCGGCCCGATGTCGTCATCATGGTCTACAACGACCATGTCAACGCCTTCGATTTCAAGGTGATTCCCACCTTCGCGCTCGGCTGCGCCGAGGAATTCGCGATCGCGGACGAGGGATGGGGCGCGCGGCCGGTGCCCGTCGTGAAGGGCCACCCGGAGCTCGCCGCGCACCTGGTCCAGTCGCTGGTGCTCGACGAGTTCGACATGACCATCGTCAACGAGATGCAGGTCGACCATGGCCTCACCGTGCCGCTGACGCTGTTGTTCGGCTCGCCGCCGCAGTGGCCCTGCCGGGTGATTCCGCTGGCGGTCAACGTGGTACAGTATCCGGCTCCGACCGGCCGACGCTGCTACCAGCTCGGCCAGGCCATCCGCCGGGCCATCGAGCGCTGGGAGGAGGACCTCAAGGTGGTCGTCTTCGGCACCGGCGGCATGTCGCACCAGATCCAGGGACCGCGTGCGGGGCTGACCAACCCGGCGTTCGACCGGGCGTTTCTCGATGATCTGTCCCGCGACCCGGAGCGCCTCAGCCGCATCCCGCCGATCGAGTACCTGCGCGAGGCCGGCGCCGAGGCCATCGAGCTCGTCATGTGGCTGCTGATGCGGGGCGCGCTCGGGCCGAAGGTGGAGGAGGTCTACCGCTTCTACCACATCCCGGCGTCCTCGACCGCCGTCGGAAACATCATACTGGAGTGTCGATGAGACAGCCTGTTGCGGAGAAGACGACATGACTCAGACGATCAGACTCGCGCTGGCCGGTGCCGGCGCCTTCGGCATCAAGCACCTCGATGGCCTGCGCAACATCCCGGACGTGCAGGTCGTATCGCTGGTCGGCCGCGCCCTGCAGCCCACCCGGGAGGTTGCCGCGCGCTACGGTATTGCGCACGTGACCACGGAGCTGCAGGAAGCGCTGGCGCGACCCGAGGTCGACGCGGTCATTCTGTGCACTCCGACGCAGATCCACGCCTCGCAGGCCGTCGCCTGCCTCCAGGCCGGCAAGCACGTGCAGGTGGAAATCCCGCTCGCCGACAGTCTCGCGGATGCCGAGGACGTGGCGCGGGCGCAGAAAGCCGCGGACAGGATCGTGATGGTCGGGCATACGCGCCGTTTCAACCCCAGCCATCAGTGGGTACACCGGAAGATTCTCTCCGGAGAGCTCAACGTTCAGCAGATGGACGTGCAGACCTACTTCTTCCGCCGCAGGAACATCAACGCACTCGGTCAGCCGCGCTCCTGGACCGATCACCTGCTGTGGCATCACGCCGCGCACACCGTCGATCTGTTCGCCTACCAGACCGGCGAGATCACGGCCGCAAACGCCCTGCAGGGACCGATCCACCCCGAGCTCGGCATCGCCATGGACCTGTCGATCCAGCTCAGAAGCCGCACGGGCGCGATCTGCACCCTGTCTCTCTCGTTCAACAACGACGGTCCGCTCGGCACCTACTTCCGTTACATCTGTGACAACGGCACCTACATCGCTCGTTACGATGACCTGTTCGACGGCAAGGACAACCGGATCGATGTCTCCGCGGTGGATGTTTCGATGAACGGCATCGAGCTGCAGGACCGGGAATTCGTGGCGGCCATCCGCGAGAAACGCGAGCCCAACGCCAGCCTCGCCCAGGTGCTGCCCTGCTACCGGGTGCTGGGGGGGCTGGAGCGGCAGCTCGCGCAGGCCGCGGGCTGATCCGGCCCGCCCGAGGGTCCGGCCCGGTGGGACCGGACGGTGCGGGGCGCGACGCCCCGGGGTGGCGGCGCTACAGCAGCCGTTGCGCCGCGTCGAGCCAGGCGCGCTGGGTGCGACGGTAGTGCTGCGGGGAGACCCGGGCCTGGTCGAGCAGGTCCTGGGCCACCTTGCGCGCCTCGTCCCGCTGTCCCTGCCGATCGAGCAGCTGCGCATAGCGGACCGCGGCCTCGGCCCCGGGGTAGGCGTGTGCCAGGGCGCGGTATTCTTCCAGCGCCCGGGTGATGTTGCCTTCGGCTTCGAGCGAGCGGGCGTAGAGCAGGTGGCGCTCCGGCGAGTGGAAGTCGGGATTGCGGCGCACGAGTTCCTCGAGCGTGCCACGCGCCGCGGAGGCCTCGCCGTTACCGAACTGCGCGCGCGCCAGCCCCAGCATGAGATTGGGGTCGTGCTCGTACAGGCCGGTGAGCGTCTGCCGGTACTGCTCGATGGCCTCGGCATAGCGGCCGTGATGGGTGAGCTCCTCGGCATAGCGCTGACGGCTCGCCACGTTGCCGATGAGCTCGGCCTCGTTCGCGAAGCGGCGCAGATCGGCGAAGGGGTCCATGGCCTTCTTCAGGCCGCGCGCGGTGCTCCGGGCGGTGTGGCTGCGGAACAGCTCCGGCAGGATCTCCACCACAAAGTAGGCCAGGGCGCCGATCATCGGCAGGAACAACATCACCCAGACCCAGATCCAGTTGCGGCCGGTCTTGATGCAGTGGACGATCAGACCCAGCGAGAGGAGATAGGGGAGGGCGGCGTACAGCAGATACGTCATGGAGCCCGCTATGCTACCGCATCGGGCGGACCGGATCTCGCGCCCGTTGCCAGGGGGCGGGAGGACGGGGCGGGATACTGATATTCTGACCGCTATTTTGACGTGTTCTGCTGCCGGAAAGTCCATGAACTGCTCACAGACGGCCGGGATCCGGCTCGGGATGCTGGGCCTGGCGCTGTGCCTGGGGCTGCTGCCGGTGCGGCACGCCGTGGCACGCTCGGGCGCGGCGGCGCCGCTGCGGGCCGGGATCTATGTTCTGCCGGGGGCGCGGGCGGCCGCCGGACCGGGCCGGCCCCGGCGCGCGGCTGCCCTCGGTGCGGACGCATCCGGGGCTCCCGCCCGCCTGCGGATCGGCCTGGTGCTCTCTGGCGGCGGGGCGCGCGGCATTGCCCACATTGGCGTGCTGCGGGTGCTGCAGAAGCTGCGGATACCGATCGATGCCATCGCCGGAACCAGCATGGGCGCGGTGGTGGGCGGACTGTATGCCAGCGGTCTGACCCCGAAGCAGATCGAGGCCATGGTGAAATCCCTGAACTGGCAGGAAGCATTCCGCGACCAGCCGCCGCGCCAGGACCTGACGCTGCGCCGCAAGGAGGAGGACGAGAACTTCCTGGTGCATTTCCCGGTCGGTGTCAAAGGCTGGCACCTGGTGTTGCCCCAGGGACTGATCGAGGGCCAGAGCCTCACCGAGATCCTGCGCCGCCTGACCTTGCCGGTGGCGCGCATCACGAACTTCAATGATCTGCCGACACCGTTTCGCGCGGTGGCGACCGATCTGGCCACCGGCCGGGAGGTGGTGATGGCCTCGGGGGACCTGACGAGCGCGATGCGCGCCAGCATGTCCGCCCCGGGGGTGTTCGCGCCCGTGCCGCGCAACGGACGGCTGCTGATCGATGGCGGCTTGTCGGACAACGTGCCGATCGACATTGCGCGCGCAATGGGCGTCAACGTGCTGATCGTCGTAGACGTGAGCTACCCGTTGCGACCGCCCTCGCGGCTGAACGGCGTGGCGGGCATCAGCGCCCAGACCCTCGCGATTCTCATGCAGCGCCGCTCGGCGCGTGAGCTTGCGACCCTCGGGCCGCACGACATAATCATCCGCCCGAACCTGCAGGGGATCTCCTCGTTCGATTTCGGCAACGTGAACCGGTTGCTCGCCCTCGGCGAGGCGGCGGCCTGGAAGATGCGCAGGCGCCTCGAGGCGCTGTCGGTGAGTCCGGCGCAGTATCGCCGTTACCAGCGCCGCCGTGCGGCGCTGCGCCGCCCCCCCCCGCGCATCGCCTTCGTCGAGGTCGAGACAGGCTCGCGGCAGTTCTCCAAGCCGATCGAAAGACTGTTCGGCGACATGGTCGGCAAGCGGCTGAACCCCGATGCGATCGCCCGGCGCATCACCACGCTCTATGGCCTGGGCGGCCTCGACACGCTCGACTACCAGTTGGTGCGCCGGGGAGAGCGCTACGGACTGCTGATCGACGCGCGCGGCGCCTCGATCGGTCCGAATTACCTGCGTGTCGGTCTCAGCCTGCGCGATGATTTCTCCGGCGACGCCACCTACGAGGCGGCCGCCCGCTACGTGATGTCCGAGATCACCCGCTCCGGCGGGGAGTGGGTCACCGACGGAGAGATTGGTCAGACCTCGCGGCTCGCGACCGAGGTGTATCTGCCGTTCTCGAAGTTCTCCGGCTGGTTCGTGACGCCGCACGTGTCGGTCGAGGCGAGCGACCTGCCGTTTCTGGTCGGCCAGAGCGAACGCGCCGTGTACCGGGTGCACACCTTCCGCTACGGCCTCGATCTCGGCAAGCAGTTCAGCGACTGGGGCGAGGTGCGCGCCGGAGTGTACCGTGAGGAGGGCCATACGCGGCTCACCGTCGGCGACCCGGCCGATCCGCTGCTGCCGTTCCCGGCTCTGCAGGCGTTCGGCTCGCTCAGCTATTTTCTGCGCTTCAGCTACGATACCCTCGACAACATCAACTTCCCGCACTCGGGCGAACAGGCGTTGCTGCAGTGGAGCAGCGCACACCAGGTGATCGGCGCGCGGTCGAGCTACAACCGGGTGACGTTCAATTTCCTGGCGGCCCACACCTGGCGTGACCGCAACACCCTGGCGTTCTCCGTTTCCGGCGGCAGTCTGCTCAATCGCGCCACCGACCTGCGCATGGAATTCCCGCTCGGCGGCTTTCTCAACCTGTCGGGACTGAAGCAGTACTCACTGTACGGGCCGCACTATGGTATCGCCCGGCTGATGCTGTACCGGAAGATCGACCGCGGCGGACCGGGCTATCTCGACGTGCCGGTGTATCTCGGGATGTCGCTCGAGGCAGGCAACGTGTGGCAGAACATGAGCGAGGTCCGCTGGAACACGCTGCGCAAGGATGCCAGTGTGTTCATCGGCCTGGACACCTTCCTCGGGCCGGTCTACCTCGGCAGCGGCTTCGATGAGCACGGCCACCAGGCGTTCTATCTGTTCCTGGGCCGCACGTTCTGACGATCTGGGGCGCGGGCGGGCGGATGTTACAGGCCGCGGCTCTCGACCAGCTTCTCGACCTTCTCGAAGACCAGGGCGGGTTTGTCGCCGGAGCGGGAGTACAGGTGGCGGTGGCTCATTTCGGCGAGCGCGGCGTCCCGTTCCGCAGGAGTGGCATACCAGTGGACACGGTGCCACTCGGGGCCGAGGAGCTTGCGGAACGGGTCACCGGAGGGAAGGCTGACGCGCACGCCGTAGGGCCGCTGCTGCTCGACCGGGGGCACTCTGAGGTTCTGTGGCTGGCTGATTCCCATGGCGCGCGAAGCTTAAGGTGGGAGCCCTCGCAGGCGCAAGCCGGTATGATACGTATCGGAGGTTCACCATGGCGTCGCAGAAGACGACCGCGCTGCCCACCGCCGCCGAGGCGCTGCCCGGCCGCGATA
>JAJYTX010000047.1 GCA_021792815.1 Pseudomonadota bacterium | reverse complement strand
GAAATCATGATGATGCCCCAGGTCCACAGGGTGCCGATCAGCGTCACGCTGGTCACCCAGGTAAATACCTCCTTGGGGACCACGTAATTGAGAAACACCGCGATCAGCATGACGGCCGCCGAGGCATGGATGCCCGCCGCGGGAACCTGTCCCCGGCCGAGCGCGGCGAAGACCCGCGGCGCCTGGCCACGCTGCGCCAGCGTGTACAGCATCCTGCCGGTGCTGAACAGGCCGCTGTTACAGGACGATGCCGCAGCCGTGATGACCACCACGTTGATCAGGCTGGCCGCGGCCGGGATGCCGAGCTTCTCGAACACGAAGACGAAGGGGCTGACATCCGGGCTGAGCTGATTCCACGGCACCAGCGCCATGATCACCGCGAGCGCACCGACATAGAAAAGCAGGATGCGGAAGATGATGCCGTTGGTCGCCCGCGGAAGCACGACGGAAGGATTCTCCGCCTCGCCGGCAGTCACGCCGACCAGTTCCACGCCCGCGTAGGCGAACATCACGATCTGCAGGGTCAACAACACTCCGAGAGCGCCAAATGGCATGAAGCCGCCGTGCGACCAGAGGTTGCTGAAACGGGCGCCGCCGCCGAGCGCTCCGAAGTGAAACGAGATCACCGCCACACCCGCGACGATCAATGCAACGATGGTCACGATCTTGACCAGCGCGAACCAGAATTCCAGCTCCCCGAACGCCCGAACCGCCAGCAGGTTGGAGCCGTACAGCGCCGCCAGCACGATCAGCGGCGGCAGCCACTGCGGCACCGACGGCGCCCAGAAGCGCACGTACAGGCCGATCGCGGTGAGCTCCGCCATCGCCATCACCACCCACATGAACCAGTACGACCAGCCGGTGACGAAGCCGGCGAACGGGCCGCAGAACTCCTCGGCGTAGGATGCGAAGGCGCCGGCGACCGGCCGGTACGCGAGCAGCTCCCCGAGTGCCCGCATGATGAAGAAGATGGCGATGCCGCCGACCGCGTAGCTCAGCAGCAGCGCCGGTCCTCCATGGCGGATGGCCTTGGCCGAGCCGAGGAACAGCCCGACCCCGATGGTGCCGCCGAGCGCGATCAACTGGATGTGGCGGTTGCGCAGATTGCGCGACAGATGCGGCTCAGGCGGCATGGCTACCTCTGGTCGGACTCCCTGCGGGATCCCCTGGCGCATGCGCAGACAGGACGGGGCGCCTGTCGGTCAGGACCGCCTCCTGATGCGAAGCCCCACCCCGTTCGCAGGCCAGGCGGAGCGCCTCGCGCCTCTACGCCCGCTGCTCCCCCTCATCGCACGCGCCCCGTGGCGCCCGCGTCCCATCTTAGCCTGGAAACGGGCCCAGGAGCGGGGTAATGAGGGCCGACGCGTGTCCTGCGTCGCCCTCCCGCCGGTCCACGGCCGGCGACCCGCCCGCACCCGGCCTGGGCGGTCCAGGCCGAAAAGCCAGCCGCAGCCAGTGGCCGGAACTGCTTCTCACACAGTAAGATAGCCGCTTCGCCCGCAAGAGGAATTTTCATGAAATCGCTTCTCGCCGCTGCCGGCCTGGCGGCTCTCGTCCTGTCGCCCACCTATGCCGCCTGCCTCTATCCGCAGGCCCCGAGCCATATCCCCGACGGCAGCGTCGCCACCATGGCGCAGATGCTCACCGCACAGAAGGCCGTGCAGACCTATAACGCTCAGATGAACCACTATCTCGCCTGCATCAAGCGGCAACAGGACGCTGCCATCGCCAAGGCAGCCACGAAACTGACCAAGAAACAGATCGCCGAGATGGAAAACATCGAGATCAAGAAGAACAACGCCGCCGTCGACCAATTGCAGACGGTCGTGAACCAGTTCAACGCCCAGATCAAGATCTACGAGGCCAAACACGCCAAGCACTCCAACTGAGCCGTCCGTTGCTCACTCCCGCCGAAGCCGACCGACTGATCGAGCAGCACCTCACCTGCCTGCCGGTCGAGTCGCTGCCGCTGGCGCAATGCGCCGGCGCAGTGCTGCGGGAAGACATTCTCGCCGAGCGCGATCAGCCGCCCTTCGACCGCGTCACCATGGACGGCATTGCGCTCGACGGCGCCGAGGTTGCCCGCGGTACGCGGCGATTCCGCATCCAGGCGACTCAGATGGCCGGCGATGCGCCGCTCAGGCTGGATACACGCGACGGGTGCATCGAGGTCATGACCGGCACGCCCCTGCCCGGGGGCTGTGACAGCGTCGTTCCCGTCGAACTGATCACGGTGCAGGGCCGCGAAGCGTGTCTCAAGGAAGACGTGGTGGTGCGGCCCTGGCAGAACGTCCACCGGCAAGGCAGCGATGCCCCACGGGGCAGACTGATGCTCACGGCCGGCACCCGCCTCGGGCCGCCGGAGATCGCCATCGCCGCCGCGGCCGGTATGGCCCGGATCCGCGTCAGCAGTCAGCCGATGCTGGCAGTCATTTCGACGGGCAATGAACTCATCGAGCCGGGTGAGCCGATCGAGCCTCACCAGGTGCGCCGATCGAACGCGTATGCGATCGCCGCATCGCTGCGGCTGCATGGTTTCCAGCGGGTGGCCGACGACCATATCGTCGACGACGAAGCGGAACTGACGCGCCGCCTGAAATTCCACCTCGAGACGCACGATGTCCTGGTGCTGAGCGGTGGGGTCTCGATGGGCAAGCTCGACCTGGTTCCCACAGTGCTGGCGGCGCTCGGGGTACGCTGCGTGTTCCACAAGGTGGCTCAGCGTCCCGGCAAACCCCTGTGGTTCGGGGTTGCCGCAACGGGTGCCGTTGTCCTGGCGCTGCCGGGCAACCCCGTGTCCACCGCCGTCTGCGTCTCACGATACGTTCTGCCTGCCCTCGCCGCCAGCCAGGGCCAGAGCGCGCGCGCCCCGGAGCGGATGGCTCTGGCCGAGCCGTTCACGGTCGATGTGCCCCTGAGTGTCTTTCTTCCCGTCCGTCTTGAAACAGACGAAGGTGGACATTGTTGGGCCAGGCCCAGGCCCACAAACGGCTCGGGCGACTTCACGGCGCTCGCGGGCACGGACGGCTTCCTCGAGCTGCCTCCGGGACCCCGCACCTGTCCTCGGGGATTCGTGGCCTGCCTGTACCGCTGGTGAGCGGTATCGCATCCGGGGATGGCACACCGGGCCGATCGTCACGCGATCCCGGAACAGCCGATGATTCCCGGCAGATGATGGCAATCCGCATCCACAGGTGGTAAAGCGTCACATGGCCCCAAGCAGCAGCATCGTTCCCCTGGGCGCCGCCGGGCATCGAGATCTGCGCGGCCGTGTACTGCGGGACCTGCGGATCTCGGTCATGGACCGCTGCAATTTCCGCTGTCCTTACTGCATGCCGCGGGAAACCTTCCACGACAAATACCGCTTCCTCGGCTCGCGCGAACGGTTGTCGTTCGAGGAGATCGCGCGCCTTGCCCGGCTGTTCTCCCGCCTCGGCGTGCGCAAGCTCCGCCTGACCGGCGGTGAGCCATTGCTGCGGCCCAATCTCACCGATCTCATCGGCGACCTGTGGGCGATCGAGGGGATCGAGGATATCGCCCTCACCACCAATGGCGCACTGCTCGCCAAGTATGCCTTCGAGCTGCGCGCCGCGGGACTGCAACGCATCACGGTGAGCCTCGACAGCCTCGATCCGGAGGTCTTCAGGCGTCTGAGCGGCGGATTTGGCGCGCTGGAGGACGTGCTGGCGGGCATCGAGCACGCGCGCCGCGCCGGCCTCGGCCCGATCAAGGTCAACGCGGTGATCCAGCGTGGCGTGAACGACGGCACGGCGCTCGACATGGTGGAGAGATTTCGCGGCACGGGCGTGATCGTGCGCTTCATCGAGTACATGGACGTCGGCAACCGCAACCACTGGCGGGCGGATGTCGTCGTGCCTTCCAAAGAACTGGTCGAGAGGATCCATGCACGCTGGCCGCTGCAGCCCCTGGAGCGCGCCTACCATGGCGAGGTGGCCGAGCGCTACGCCTTCACCGATGGACAGGGCGAAGTCGGGTTCATCTCGTCGGTCACCCAGCCGTTCTGTGGCGGCTGCAGCCGGGCACGGCTTTCCTCGGACGGCGTGCTGCATACCTGTCTGTTCTCGACGCACGGCACTGCGCTTCGCGACCTGCTGCGCAGCGGCGCCAGCGACGATGATCTGCTGCAGGTGGTGCGCGGCGTATGGCGGGGGCGCTCAGACCACTACAGCGAACAGCGCCAGGCCCAACCGGCGAACAGCGACGAGCGCAAGATCGAAATGTTCTACATCGGCGGTTAGGAGCCTGTGAATGGCCTCAAAGGCGCGCAAGGATTTTTCACACCTGGACAGCGGCAACCGCCCGACGATGGTGGATGTCGGCACCAAGGACATCACCCACCGCGAAGCCCTGGCCGAAGCGCGGGTCCGGTTGCCGCGCGAGGTTGCTTCGGCGTTGCGTCGCAGCGGACATCGCACGAAAAAGGGACCGGTGTTCGATACGGCGATCATCGCGGGCGTCATGGCGGCCAAGCGCACGCACGAGCTCATCCCGTTCTGCCATCCCCTGGGTCTCGATCACTGCTCGATCGAGATCGAGCAGCGGCCTGCCGGGGAGGTCGTGGTGCGCTGCCGCGTCGCGGTCCATCACCGCACCGGCGTCGAGATGGAGGCGCTGACGGGCGCCACGGTCGCCGCACTCACCCTCTACGACATGTGCAAGGCGCTCTCACACGACATCGAGATCACCGGCGTGCGCCTGCTGGCGAAATCCGGCGGCAAGCACACCTTTCGCCGGACTGCACCCGGAGGGCCTGCTCCGGGTTAAACTCTGCGCCATGGCAACCTCACCGTCTCCTGCCCCCCGTGCGGCCGTGGCACCGCTTTATGGACTGGTCCTTGCCGGTGGCCGCAGCAGCCGCATGCGCCGCGACAAGGCGGCACTCGAGTACCATGGCCGCAGCCAGCTCGACTGGACGATGGAGCTGCTCCGGGGCCGGGTCGAGCACGCGTTCATATCCGTTCGGGAGGACCAGCGCGATGACCCGCTTCGCGCACGGTTCCCTCAGATCGTGGATCTCGCGCGTAACCTCGGGCCCCTGGCAGGCATCCTCGCCGCCCAGACCCGTTATCCGCAAGCCGCCTGGCTCGTGCTCGCGTGCGACCTGCCCTTTCTCGACGAGTCCACGCTCGAGCGGCTGATTGCCTCTCGGGCGACCCATCGGGCTGCCACGGCCTACCGATCGAGTCACGATGGCCTGCCGGAGCCGCTGTGCGCGATTTACGAACCGGTCAGCCACGCCGAGCTGGCCGCTGCGGCGGCCGCGGGCCGCGACTGCCCGCGCAAGTTCCTGATCCGCTCGGACGTCGAGCTGCTCGATCAACCGAAACCCACCTCGCTCGAGAACATCAATACCCCTGAAGAGTTCCATGAAGCGAGCGGCGCCCTGGGATCGGACCGGCCGGCGGCGCGCCCCAGACGAATCGCGGTACAGTACTACGCGCTGCTACGCGAGCAGGCCGGCCGCAGTACCGAATCGCTGCTGACCACCGCGAACTCGCCGCGCGAGCTGTACCAGGAACTCAAGGCCCGCTATCCATTCACGCTGCCGCCCGAGCTTCTGCGCGTCGCGATCAACGCCGAGTTCGGCGACTGGTCGCAGCCGCTTGCCGAGGGGGACACCGTGGTGTTCATCCCGCCGGTGGCCGGGGGGTGACGGAGGTTTCTGATGTTTCTCCAGTTTTCGCACTGTTTGGCCTCGGACTGTAGCGATTGCCTTACCGCCCCTGAGCCATCGTGCCCGAGCGAGATCCGATGACCTTTCGATTCCGCACTGCGCCCCTGGACCTCCCCGCGCTGCGCGCTTCCCTCGAGGACGGAGCCTGTGGCGGCTATACCTGTTTCGAAGGCTGGGTCCGCGACCACAATGACGGCCAGCGTGTGGTACGCCTGGAATACGAAGCGTTCGAGCCGCTGGCGATCCGGGAGGGCGAGCGCATCGTCGCGGAGGCCGTGACCCGCTTCGGTGTGCAGCATGCGGCGTGCGAACACCGCATCGGCCCGCTCGCGATCGGCGAAATTGCAGTGTGGGTGGGGGTGAGCGCCGGCCACCGGGACGAGGCATTCCGGGCCTGCCGCTACATCATCGATGAAGTCAAACACCGCGTCCCGATATGGAAGAAGGAGCACTACGAGAACGGCGACTCGGGCTGGGTCAATTGCGAGCGCTGCGCCGAGCACGCGCATGAGCACGCGCATGAGCACACGCATGAGCATGGGCATGAGCCGGTCGGAGCAAATGTGCCGGATTACTCGCGGCAGATGGCGCTGAAGGAGGTCGGCGCCGCGGGTCAGGCCAGGCTTCGGGGCTCATCGGTACTGGTCGTCGGCTGCGGCGGACTCGGCGTACCCGCGATGACTTATCTCGCGGCCGCCGGTGTCGGCCGCCTGGGACTGGCGGACGAGGACCGGCTGGAGGCTTCGAACCTGCACCGGCAGCCGCTGTACACCCTGGCTGACGTGGGACGGCCCAAAGTCGAACTGGCGGCCCGGCACCTGCGCTCGCTCAATCCCGAGGTGGAACTCACCCTCCACCCGGTCCGTGTCGATGCGCGCACCGCGCCCGCCATCGTCGCGCCGTATGACCTGGTCATCGACTGCACCGACAGCATCGCCAGCAAACTCGTGCTGAACGATGTCTGCGTGCGCCTCGGCAAGCCCGTGGTCTTCGCGAGCGTCTACCAGTATGAGGGCCAGCTGCAGGTGGTCCGGCCGGGCCACGGGGCCTGCCTGCGCTGTGTCTGGCCGGAGGCGGCCCGCGATGGCCTCGTCGGCAACTGCGCCGAAGCAGGTGTCCTCGGACCGGTTCCGGGCACGCTCGGCACCCTGCAGGCGCTGGAGGCGCTGAAGCTGCTGTTGAATCTGCCCGGGCAGCTCGACGACGAGTTGCTGTTGCTCGACCTGCTCACCTTGTCGGTGATGCGGGTGCGGGCCCGGCGGGCGTCCGATTGCCCGGATCATGGGCGGGCCCGCGACGCCACGCCGTCCTCCATCGGGGCCACCGGCGATACCGACATGGAGTTCGACTCGCTGGAAGCGGCGCTCGATGCGGGCTTCGATGTCATCGACATCCGCGAGCGCGTGGAACTCACGGTTCAACCGGGCTCGGGTGCACCGATTCGCTGCGTGCCGATGGGAGAGCTGCTGTACGGTGCCGCCGAGCCTCTCACGCACAAGTGTCTTCTGGTCTGTGCCACCGGGGTGCGCAGCCGTGCTGCCGCGCGCGAGCTGCGCGCCCGCGGCGCTGCCGAGGTGTTCTCGCTTCGGGGTGGTCTCGCAGGCCTGGCGCGATCGCCGTCTCGGACTACGGCCTGACCTGCCCGGTGCCACGCACCACGTACTTATAGCTCGTCAGCTGCTCGACACCGACCGGGCCGCGCGCATGGAAGCGGTCGGTGGAGATGCCGATCTCGGCGCCCATGCCGAACTCCCCGCCATCTGCGAACTGGGTCGAGGCGTTGTGCAGCACGATGGCGCTGTCGACCCGCTGCAGAAATCGCTCGGCCGTGGCGTGATTTTCCGTGACGATGGATTCGGTGTGCGCCGATCCGTATTGAGCGATGTGCGCGATCGCGCCATCCACGCCGTCGACCACGCGCGCGGCAATGATCGCGTCCAGGTATTCGGTGTGCCAGTCCTCTTCGCTCGCCGGACGCACCCGCTGATCAGCGGTCTGCACGATCGTATCGCCACGCACTTCGCAACCCGCATCGAGCAGCGCACGCACCACCGGGCGCATGTGCGTATCGACGCAGGCACGGTCGAGGAGCAGGGTCTCCGCGGCGCCGCAGATTCCGGTGCGGCGCATTTTCGCATTGAGTGCGATGGTCTGCGCCATGCGCACATCGGCATCCCGATCGATGTAGACGTGACAGTTGCCTTCCAGGTGGCCGATCACCGGCACACGAGCCTCCTTCTGCACGCGCGCCACCAGGCTCTTGCCGCCGCGCGGCACGATGACATCCAGATAATCGGTCATGCCCGCGAGCATATAGCCGACCGCCGCCCGGTCGGTGGTCGGCACGAGCTGTATGCACCCGGCGGGCAGCCCCGCCGCGGCGAGTCCCTCGGCCAGGCAGGCGTGGATCGCGACGTTGGAATATCGGCTCTCCGAGCCGCCGCGCAGAATGACGGCATTGCCGGACTTCAGACAGAGTGCTCCGGCGTCGGCCGTCACGTTGGGTCGGCTTTCGTAGATGATGCCGATCACGCCGAGCGGCACCCTCACCCGCTGGATCCTCAGCCCGTTCGGCCGTTGCCACTCCGCGACCGTCACACCGATCGGGTCCGGCAGCGCGACGATCTCCTCGATTCCCCGCGCCATCGACTCGACGCGCGCGTCGCTCAGCGCCAGGCGGTCGAGCAGAGCCGCGCCCAGCCCGGCGGCGCGCGCGGCCGCCAGATCATGCTCGTTGGCCTGGAGGATTGCGCCCGCCCGGGCGCGGATCGTGCCGGCGGCGGCAGCCAGCGCGGCGTTCTTGATCTGCGTGGACGCGAGCGCCAGCACCGATGCGGCGCTGGCGGCGTTGCGTCCCAACTGCGTCATGATCTCGCCGAGAGGAATATCGCTGTGCGTGCTCATAGGGCAACGTGCCGGATGTCTTTGGCCAACAGGACGAGATCGTCGCGATGGATCAGTTCGTCGCGACCCCGGAATCCGAGGATCCCCTGGATTTCCGCTGACTTACGCCCCATGATCCGCGCCGCATCGCCGTCCGAATACGCGACGATACCACGGGCGATCTCCGCGCCGTCGGGCGTCAGCACGCTGACGGTATCGCCGCGTTCGAACTGTCCGCGGGTTGCAATCACCCCTGCCGGCAGCAGGCTTCTGCCGTTGAGCAGCGCGCGCAGCGCGCCGCCGTCTATGGTCAGCGCACCGGCTGGGCGCAATGTTCCGGCGATCCACTGCTTGCGTGCGGTCACCGGTGTCGCGGCGG
The DNA here is from genome assembly GCA_021792815.1 of Pseudomonadota bacterium. The sequence goes on along the minus strand of JAJYTX010000047.1, from coordinate 2,276 downwards.
GCGCAAACCAGGTACAGCGCGTGCCCTGCTCGATGCGCCTGAGCGGATGATGGTGGCGGCCCGCCGCAATGCACATGTGGCAGCCTGCCGAGACGGCGATGCGGGCCGCAAGCAGCTTGGTCGTCATCCCTCCGGAGCCCACCTCGGAGGCCGAGCGCCCGCCCATGGCCTCGATTTCCGGCGTGATGTCATCGACCTCCTCGATGAAGCGCGCCGCCGGGTCCTTGTTCGGATCGGCGGTATACAGTCCATCGACGTCCGACAACAGAATCAGGCAATCCGCGCCCGTCATCTGCGCCACCCGGGCGGCCAGACGGTCATTGTCGCCATAGCGGATTTCGGTCGTGGCCACCGTGTCGTTCTCGTTGATGACCGGCAGCGCCCCGAGGGATAACAGTGTCTCGAGGGTCGCCCGAGCATTGAGGTACCTGCGACGGCGTTCGCTGTCCTCCAGGGTGAGCAGCACCTGGGCCACGGTGACCGCCCGGCTCTCGAGCAGTTCCTTGTAGGCGTGAGCCAGACGGATCTGGCCGACCGCCGCGGCGGCCTGGCTCTCCTCCAGGCGCAGCGGCCCATGGGCCAAAGCCAGCTGGCGGCGGCCGAGCGCGATCGCGCCGGAGGACACCAGGATGACCTGCTGATCGCGCCGGCGCAGCGCCAGCAGGTCCTCGATCAGGGTCTCGAGCCACGCACGGTTGATCCGACCCGTGCGGCTGTCGACCAGCAAGGCCGACCCGACCTTGACCACCACGCGTCGGGCCTTGCTGAGGGGAGAAGCACTGTGTGGACGACGGCTCATACGATGAAAACTATACGTGTCCACAACGCATCGCGCGAGATTGGCGGGGTCACATCGTGGCAGGGGCATCACGAGGGCGATTGCGCGGGGTGCCCACCCGCTTCGCCATGCCCCGCCCGCCCCACGGCGCGGGCTCTGTCTGGGTGCCGGTCGACATACGACAACGGGATCCCTGGAGATCCATTCGCCGCACCGCAGCGCGCCCAGTGCGGCGCGGCGCCGCTTGGCGGTGCGTTTCCCGGTCCCACCACCATCCCGTCGGGAAGACCTGAGCGGGCGCTTCCTTTCCCACCCGCGGGATCTCGTAGAGCGCCTCCTGCCCGCGGCTGCACGGACGCGGCTGCCGAAAAGCCGCTCCGGCACACTCCCCGGGCAATCCGTCCGATCTCGGGACCCGTGCGCTTCGCCGCCGGCCCGGGAGGGGACCTGCGAGGCCAGCGCAACCCGGATACGTCACTCGATCCGATCCTGGCTGCGGGTTCGGACCTCCCCCATCGGTGCGGCGCACGACCCCTCCACCGTCACGGCGGGTGATGCGGGGGTTAACGGGCGCCTTTTGGGCTCGAGCCCGCATGCCGAGGCACAGGTTGCAGGGCGAGTGAAATCGCTTCCGGCCCATTTGTCGCGGCCTTCGGCGCGTTGCTCGCAGCCATCGTAGCCCCTACACTTGCGCGGCTGCCCAGTGAGAGGACTGCATCGGTGAGCAGAGATTACGAACCGGTTCCCGGCCAGTGGTACGAGAACCTTGAAGACGAAGAATCCTTCCGCGTGCTCAAAGTTGACGAGGACGCCGAGCTGGTCGAGATCGAGCATCTCGACGGCGAGATCGAAGAAATCGACCTCGAGACCTGGCACGAGATGGACCTCGAAGCCACTCAGGAACCCGAGGGGTGGTCCGAGGAAGACGAAGAAGAAGAGGATGAGGAGGACGACTGGGACGAAGACGATGAGGACGAGGACGAGGACGAGGACGATGAGGACGAGGATGACGACGAGGATTGGGACGAGGACGAGGACGAGTATTGAGGCTCGTCCGCTCTTTCTCTTGCCCGTGAGCCGGCAGCACTCACGCGATCCGCTCGAAGGAAATTCGGGCGTGGCATGAGCGACAGCCTCGACAGCTGGCATCACGAGAAGGAGTCCGCCTGGCTGTACCGCCAGGTCGCCGCGGCAGAGCCCGACCCTCGCAAGCAGCGGCTGTTCGGCCAGCTCGCGGCGGCTGCCGAGGAACAGGCGGCGAAGTGGGAAAGCTCGCTGAGGCGACAGGCGGCGCAGCCGCTGCCGGATCAGACCTTCCGGCCCTCGACCCGAGCGCGCATCGTGGCGCGGCTGGTTTTGTGGCTGGGGCCTCGCGCCATGCGGTCCGTTCTCGCGGCCATGAAGCTGCGCGGCCTGTCGATCTACAGCGGCCCGGCCGTCGCCGGCCATGACATGCCGACGACGCTCGCCGACGTCGGCCAGCGTCACCGCGACGGCC
>JAJYTX010000046.1 GCA_021792815.1 Pseudomonadota bacterium | reverse complement strand
ATCGAGCGGCGCGCTCACCTTGGAAATGTCAGGACCCCAGTCCGGAAAGGCCTCCCGGCTGATCATGTCCGGAGAGAGCTGATTGCCGGTGGAGATGAGCTTGAGCATCACGCGGCTGAACGGCCGCAGCACGTTCTTCGCCGACTCCATACCGTGCTTGATCGCCACTTCCCGCATCAGCATCACCAGGCCGCCCGGGGAGTTGCCGAAAGGACAGCGCGCCGCGCAGGTGTAGCACTGCGCGCACGCCCAGATCTTCTCCTGCATGGCGTCATAGATGCCTTCGAGGTTCTCCGTCCACAGCAGCTGCACGATCTCGCGCGGGCTGAAATCGTAATAATGGGCCGACGGGCAGGTTGCGGTGCAGATGCCGCAGTTCAGGCAGCCGTTCAGCTGGTGATCGAAGCGCAGATCAGACTGGATGTCGCGGAAGATTTCCTCGAGCTTCGCGCGCTCGAGCGGCGCGTCGGCCGAGACCGGATCGCCGATGTACTGCTGTACCCTGCTCGTCTGCTGGTGTGCCACCGCGCGATACCCGCCGTGTTCAGTAGCTGAGCACTTTGCAGTCGTCATCCATGACGCGCTCGATCAGATAGGCGCCGCCGACGACGCCGCTGCACTCCGGGATCAGGTCCTCCTGTTTCATGTCGAACAGCTCGAGATTGGGCGAACAGCACCAGAACTTCACGCCCGCCTCGCAGGCGTCCCTGATGAAATCGAGTACCGATTTCGGCGAGCCGCTCTTGACGAACAGCCGTTCGGCGACACCCTTCCGCAGCAGCCGCCCGGCCGTCGCGGTGCATACCACCTCCACCTCGAAATCCATGGCCGCCGCCACCGTCGCCTGGAAGATCGGCGCGCCGAGCTCCTCGCCGTTGCGCGGATCGGTGTTGGCCATCACGATGATCAGCTTCGATGCCATGTGTTTCGGTCCCGAGGACGTCAGCGTGTTGTGGAACGGACGCGCACACCCCTATTAGCTGGCACTAATATCCTCCTTTATTGACAATCGTCAAGCTTTACCCGCGCCCCTGCGGCATCAGGCGCAGCACGCCGATCAGCCCGGCCATGATGGGCACGAGCGCCGCCTCGATCGCAGTCTGCGCCGCGCGCAGCTCGGTCAGCGCAGAAGCGATGTGCAGCGGGGCGTCCGGAAACTCCATGATCAGATCCTCGATGATCGCCGACTTGATACCCGGGTGCGCCGCGAATCCGAAGGCGCGTTCGCCGAGCTGGAACAGCGCCCAGTCGCCCCGGGCGTCGCGCGCCAGCACCCGGGCTGCGGGCGGCAACGACACCGCATCGCGCCCGTAGCGCACCAGCGGGAAGCTCGACGGCAACAGTCCGCCCAGGGCCGGCTCCGTCCGGCTCGCGACGTCCACTTCGAGCCTGAGCGGCGCCTGTGTGGCGACACCACCGGCGGCGAGCGCCAGGATCTGCGCGCCGAGCCCGAACCCGATGAGCGGCGTTCCGGCGGCGAGCGCGGCCGCGGCGAGCCCCCTTTCCGCCTCGAGCGACGCCAGGCGGTCCGGTCCCGGCGCGATGCCCCACGGACCACCGCCGAGCAGCACCAGGCCCTCGACGGTCTCAGCGATCCGGGGCAGGCGGCCGCCTGCGACGAACGGCCGGAAGTAACGGAAGCGGATCCGACGCCCCTCGAGGTGATCCTCGATGAGACCGAGATACTCGGCCGAGGTGTGTTGCACGACAGCGAGCGCTTTGCTGGCATCCGCCACGGTTGATCCCCTGATACCTTCAGCAAGTGCGGACACGCGGCACGGCCGGGCACAGCGTTGAGCGCGGAAGCGCCCGGCGTGAGGGCCCGCGCCAGCCTGCGTCGAGGGCTGCGCACCATGGCACGCGCGGCAGCAGTCGCCGGGCGGCCAGCCGGACCTGACACGGTTCGCGCATGATCCGGCTCAGCCCGCCGCCGCCGATGCAGCGAGCGCCGCCTCGATCGCGCGCCGGAAATCGGCCGCGCCCACCGACAGCGTGGCGACCGGACGCTCCGCGAAGAACCGTTCGACTGTTTCACCGGCGGACTCGACCTCCGCGCCCCGCAGGCGACTCTCCAGATCAAACACCAGGCGGGGCGGCGCCACGAAAAAGTCCCCGGTGATCAGCACCTGCCCGATCCGCCGTCCGCCGTGACCCTCGCGGCGCAGGTAGGCCGTGATCGTACCGCCCTCGCCCGTGCTGCTTCCCATCGAAACGCCGGTCTGCGCCACGTCGTCGATCTCGGCGACGAACTCCTCGCGGCCGATCTGCGCCTCGTGAAGCTCCCGTCCCTTCTCGGTCACGGACGCGACCTGCCCTGCCGTCGCCGGGTGAAACGAAAAACCGAGCCGCTGCTGAAATCCCTCGAGCAACGCCTGCTGCACCTGCTCGCGAGCCGGCGAGCGGGATCCGAGCAGCTCGCGCAGGCTCACCACCCGCTGCGCGGCCGATTCGATGCCGTGCCGGACGATCTTTGCGCGCGGTACGCGCAGCGCGCCCAGCATCGCCGCGGCGTCGAAATCGACGAGCACCGTTCCCTGGTACAACAGCGTGCCGCCGTCGAAGAATCCGCCGGTGCCGCTGATCTTGCGGCCCTCGACCTCGATATCGTTGCGCGGACGGAAGCGGGCCGCCACCCCGAGGCGGCTCAGCCCGGCGGCCGCCGCCTCGCACACCAGCCGGGCCACTTCGCTCAGCGAGGCATTGCCGAGCGTACCGCGGCCGAACACCAGCGCCCAGCCGAGTTGGCCGGGATCGAGGTAGATGGCGCCGCCGCCGCTGATGCGCCGGCCGGTCTCGATACCCTGGCGACGACAATAGTCGAGGTCGAGTTCGGCGCTGAGCGACTGGTGCCGACCGATGAGCGCGCTTGGCCGGAAATGGATGAAACGCAGCGAGTCGGGGATCGCACCCGCCTGATGCAGCTCGAGCATGGCCTGATCGAGCGCAATGTTGAACCGACCTGCCTGCAGACCAGCATCAAACACCTGCAACCGGCTGCTCACGCCTCTTCCCGCACCACTGGAATCGCGAGCTGGCGGCGAATCCGGCGCAGATCCGCACGGTTCGGCGCGAACGGGTAACTCGCAATGTCGCTCGGCGGCGAATCCCCGTACGGCCGGTCGCACGCCGACACGTCATCGCGGAACTTGCCCGGACAGCCCGAAGTGCGGAAGGCCACGCCGGCATCGATGATGCGCTCGAGTTCCGGCCTCGGCAGACCGAAATCGACGACGCGACCCTGCCCGTCGAAACGCATCTGCTCGAGCCGTACCGATGCATAGTCGATCAGATAGCGCGCGAGCTGCACCCGCCGCCACTGATCCCGCGGCGTCGCCGGCAGGTGATCCATCAGCGAACCCTTCTCGGGAAAGAAGCAGAACAGGTGGCTGTGGCCACCGAGCTCGACCAGCTGCTGCACGAGCGAGAGCGCCTCGAACTCCGTCTCGCCCATGCCGATGATGATGTGCGCGCCGAATTTCCCCGGCCCGAATACCTCGCGCGCGGCGTGCAGGATTTCCCAGTACTTGCTCCACTTGTGCGGCGACTGCACACCCTTGCCGCGCGTGCGCTCGAAGATCGGCGCCGTGGCCGCATCGAGCGCCACCGTGAATATGTCGGCGCCCAGGTCCTTGAGCCGCGCCACATCCGCGCGGCTCATCGTGGTCGGATTGGACAGGATCGAGACCGGCACGGCCGCAGGATCGATGCGCCGCGTCCACGCGCCCAGCACGGCCACCGTGTCGGCATCGGAGCGCGGATGGGTGATCATCGAGATGCACATGCGGTGAAAGACGCTGGCGGCGCCGTCACGGGCCACAGTCTCGACCAGCTGCTGCACCGGGACCGCCGGCCAGTCGACCCGGATGAAGTTGCGATCGGCATAGTCGCGATCAGCCTCGCGGTGGCGCGCCAGCCCGCAGTAGGCACAGTTGGCGCGGCAGCCTTCCGGGTAGGTCAACAGCAGGTTGAGGCAGCGGGTGCACGCGCAGCGATGCATCCGCCCCGGCATGAGCCCGAGCGTCATCGCCGCGGCGGTGGAAATCTGCACATATTCCGGGGAGCGCATGTGCGGCGCCAGTATGTTGTTGTTGGGCAGATACAGGCCGTGGGGCGCCAGATCAGCCGCTTTGACCGACGCTCCGTTGCGCCGCTCGGGCGGCGTCCGCACCGGCGCGCGCGGCCGCATGATCTCGAAGGAGTTGCCGTCTGCGGACGGTGCGGCATCGGGCTGTCCCGCGGCAAGAGTGCGGCAACTCATCGGGGGACTCCGGCCGCGCCCGTGACGGACCCGGCGCAGACGCGCGCCCCGGCCGATGCGTGTCCACCGAGTCTGATCGAGCAGCAGGCATGCTGCTGCTCGAAGGGCCGACCGATCGCCGCGGCGACCGCCAGGGCTCCATCGGCCGGAAAGGCGATCCCATCGAGGCCGGCAAGCACCGCATAGGTGTCGGTGAGGCGCTTGTGCATCCCCGGAGGACGGGCGCATCCGAGCAGCACGCGGCAGTGCGGCAGGCGCGCCCGGGCCTCGGCAAACAGCCGGCCGACCTCGCCCGGGTCAGGCACCGCGAACGTTCCGGGCACTGCGTAGAAAGGCATGACGACCACCAGAACCAGCGCGCTCACCGGGTAGCGGCCGACGATCTGCAGCGCCGCCGCCTCACCCAGCAGTCTGCCATAGTGCAGCCCGATGACGATGTGCGGCGTGATCTGCATGGAAGTGGTGCACAGCGCCGCGAGACTGGCCTCGAAATCTGCCACGGGCCGGCGCAGGTGGTACACCTCGCGGATAGTCGCTTCCGCGCCGATCACGTCCATCATCGCCGTATCGATGCCGGCCGCCTCCATCGCGCGCGCTCCGGCCCGATCGGTGAGCGCCGTGTGAATGGCGATGCGCAGTGTGGGATGATCCCGCTTGAGCCGCTCGATCACCGGATAGAACCGCCCGTAGCCGATCTCGTTGCGCCGGTTGGAGCCTCCGGAGAGCAGAAACCCCTGCAGTCCCTGGCGCGCGATCAGCTCCCGCACCTTGCGATCGAGCATCTCCGGGGAGGTCGCGGCGAGCATCGGCTCGAGGATCCTGGCGCGGCAATGCTCGCAGTTGAGAGCGCATGCCCCGGCGGTGATCGAAAATGCCGGAAAGCTGTTTTTCGAGCAGCCCCGCAGCTCGGTGCTCGCATAATCCTTGAACGTGGGAGTGGCGAAACACACCGGGCGCCGCACGGCCGTCTCGCCCGCCCGCTCGAGCGCCTCGATCAGCGCCGCATCGAGCCGCGCCCCCTCGAGCTCCTCTATCGCCGATACCCGCTCGAGCCAGCTCACGTCTCTCATCCTGCCGCGGTGCGCGGCAGCCGCGGCACGAGGTCCGCCACCGCCTGGCGGACCGGGCCGTTGCGCGGCGCATCCTCAAGCGTGCTCAGCCACTGTGGGTCGATCGACTCCTCGTCGATCAGATCGCATGACAGGCCGCGCAGAATCCGCCGCGCCCGCAGCGGCAGCCGACGCGGAATCCGCCGGCCGCTCAACCGCGCCCACAGACCCGTCCAACAGCGGGCCACGGTCCAGGGGTTGTAGCCACCGCCGCCGAGCACGACCACTGCGGGCGCCATCGCGACCAGCCTCAGCACCGCATCCCACAGCGCTGTGTTGCTCAACCCCAGCCGGCACAACGGATCGCCCGCGAGTCCGTCCGCGCCACAGGTGATGACCAGCGCCTCGGGCCGCAACCAGCGCGCGTAAGGCAGCACGGCGGCATGCAGCAGGAAACGCAGCTCCGAATCGTTGAACCCCCTGGGCACCGGAAAATTGAGCGAGCGTCCCCCGCCGCGGTCATCGGCACCGCCGCTATGCGGCCAGCGACCCGTCTCGTGGATGGACACGGTATGCATGCGCCGATCGTCGCGCAGGGCATCCTGAACACCATCGCCGTGATGCGCATCGAGGTCGACATACAGGATACGTTCCAGCCCGTGCGCCGCCAGACGGCGCAGCGCGAATACCGGATCGTTGAAATAACAGAACCCGCTGGCGCGATCCGGGCGGCCGTGATGCGTGCCGCCGGCCGGATGAAACACGAGGTGGCCGGCAAGCGCCAGATCCGCCGCGAGCACCGAGCCGCCGACCGTCGCCGCGGCGCGGGCAAACAGACCGGGAAACACCGGGTTCTCGCGGGTGCCGATCCCAAAGCGCTCGCGGGCTTCGATGGCGGCGCAGCCGGCGGCCTCCGCGGCCCGCAATGCCGCAATGTACTCGGCGCCGTGGAACTCACTCAACCGCCGGACGCCGGCCGGAGGACAATCACGCACCTCAGCCGCCTCGAGCCAGCCGAGCGCCTCGCACAACGCCAGCACCGTCGCCACGCGCGGGATCGACAGCGGGTGGCCGGCGCCGAAGCGCGGCGTGCCCGCTGAAACCGCCCTGATGAACAGCGCCGAACGGCCCGATCGCATGCGCAAGCCCCAGCTCGAGCTCCGGATCGGCCGACACGGCCGTCCGTCGCGGGATGACATCCGTCACAAAACTTATCAGCGATTGCTTATTTTAGCAACGTCTGATAGGTTGAAAATCATCCATCCGGGGGGATGAGAGTTATGGCCATGCCAGACGAGAGCGTCGCATCGCGTTCCACCGCCAAACGCATGTCCATCATCGTGACCAAGGGAACGCTCGACTGGGCGTATCCGCCCTTCATCCTGGCGACCACCGCCGCCGCGATGGGGCTCGACGTCACGATGTTCTTCACCTTCTACGGACTGCCGCTGCTGCTGAAGAATCTCGATCTCAACATCTCGCCACTCGGCAATCCCGCCATGAAGATGCCGCTCGCCGGCATGCACATGGGCATGCCCAACCTGGCGAGCATGATTCCGGGCGTCGATGCCGCCGCGTCGCGCATGATGAAGAACCTCATCAAGAGCAAGGGGGTCGCCTCGATTGCCGAGCTGCGCACGCTGGCGGTGGAGGCCGGCGTGCGCATGATCGCCTGTCAGATGACCATGGACCTGTTCGAATACAGGCTCGAGGACATGATCGCCGGACCGGAGCTCGGCGGCGCGGCCACCTACATCGAGGTTGCCACACAGTCCGAGATCAATCTGTTCATCTGACGCACCGAACCACTCCCCGGGGTCGCACCATGGCAAACCAGACTCTCGATGCCAAAGGCCTCAACTGTCCGCTGCCGATCCTGCGGGCCAAGAAGGCGCTGCAGGCGCTGCCGCCCGGCGACACCCTGGAGGTGCTCGCGACCGACCCCGGATCGGTCAAGGATTTCCAGGCGTTCTGCAACACGACGGGTAACGAGCTCGTCGAGTCCAGCACCGAAGGCAAGACCTATCGATTTGTCCTGCGCCGCAGGAGTTGACGCTGTCGTCAGCCAGTACCGCAGCGCTCGTCCGGGCGCGGGCACGAACGGGGGTACCATGAAGCACCGTGCATGGGCGAGGCGTACGTTTGTGCTGCTGCTTTGCGCCGGCAGCGCACACGCCACCAACGGCTATTTCACCGCGGGGATCGGCGTCAAGAACATCGGCCTGGCGGGCGCCGGCAGCGCCGATCCGCGCGAGGTGATGATCGTCGCCACCAACCCCGCCGGCCTGGCATACGTCGGACAGCGCATCGAGCTCGGGCTGTCGCTGTTCAACCCCGACCGTTCCTACAACACCTCGCCCAGCCTCGCCAACGGCCAGGGCGGCGCATTCACCATCGGTCCCGGCAGTCTGACCAGCGCTCACAAGTGGTTCGAAATCCCCTACGTCGCGCTCAGCCGCCGGCTCGACCCGCAGGACAGTCTGGCGGTGGCGTTCTACGGCCGCGGCGGCATGAACACCACCTGGTACGGCGGCAGCGCGACCTTCGATCCGGATGGACCGGGCCCGGCGCCCGTGATGCGCCTTCCCGGCACTTTCGGCACGGGGACCGCCGGTGTGGATCTGATGCAGGGGTTTCTCAGCCTGTCGTTCGCTCATGCCATGCTCGACCACCGTCTGTCCGTGGGCGCCTCGCTCATCTTCGCCGCCCAGCGGTTCGAGGCGCGCGGCCTCGGAGCGTTCGCGGGCTATACCGAAACCTTTGCCGCGAGCGGCGGCAAGGTCCTGCCGAGCGACCTTTCGAACAACGGACATCAGATGTCCTACGGCGGCGGCGCCGCGCTCGGCATCGAGTGGCGGCCGGTCCCACAGTGGGCGTTCGCCGCCGCCTACACCTCGAAGATGCACATGTCACGTTTCACCCATTACGCGGATCTGTTCGCCGGACACGGCTCGTTCGACATTCCCGCGACCGCGACCGTCGGCGCCACCTTCAAGCCGGTGAAGCCGCTGGCGATCAGCTTCGACGCACAGCGCATCTGGTACGCCGCCATTTCCTCGGTCGGCAATCCGATCCAGAACATCTTCCGCTGCCCGACGGCCGGCGCAGGCGGCACCGACCTGCAAAGCTGCCTCGGCGGCAGCCGCGGGCCGGGATTCGGCTGGCGCAACATGACGATCTACAAGTTCGGCGAGCGCTGGCGAATCGACCCGACGTGGACCGTGCGCCTCGGCGTCAGCCACACCGTGCAGCCGATTCCCGCCTCGCAGATGACCTTCAACATCCTCGCGCCGGGCGTCGTCGAAAATCATTTCACTGTCGGCCTGAGCCGCCACGACGCGCACCACGAGTTCAATCTCGCCCTGGTGTACGCGCCCAACCAGACCGTCAGAGGACCGAACACCTTCGACCCGACCCAGACGATCACGCTGCGCATGCACCAGTTCGAGGTGGACTTCGGCTATTCCTGGGATGAGTGAGCGCCGCTCGCGGCACACGTGGATCCCTTTCCCCACATCTACACCGCCACCGCGACCGGCACGCAGTCCGGCGTGGTGAGCCTCAGTTCGGCCGGACCACCCACGCTCACGAGCGCGCCGGCGGCGCAGTTTGGCGGACCCGGCACGCTCTGGTCGCCGGAGGCGCTGCTCGCGGCGGCGCTCGCCGACTGCTTCGTCCTCACCTTCCGCGCGGTGAGCGGCGCGGCGCTGTTCGGCTGGCTCAGCCTGCAGTGCCGGGTCGATGCGACGTTGAGCCGGGTCGATCGCCGGGTGCAGTTCAGCGCCTTCAGCGTGCATGCGACACTGAGCCTCGCGCCGGGAGCGGACGCGTCGAAGGCGAGGCGTCTGCTCAGGCAGGCGGAGCGCGCCTGCCTGATCATCAATTCCCTTAAGGGCCGGCACACGCTCGAAACGCACATCCTCCACGGCGCCGCAGGCGGTGGCCGCACGGCGCCGGCAACCGCCTGAGCGGCCCCGGGCCGGGCTGCCGCTACTGCGATTGCAGTTGGCGCCGTGCCGTGTCGCGCCTACGGACGGGCGGCCAGGCCGCGCTGCGCCGCCAGCACCGCCGCCTCGACGCGCGAGGACAGGCCGAGCTTGCGCAGGATGGCCTTGACATGCAGCTTCACCGTGCCATCGCAGATGCCCAGCTGCCGCGCGATGATTTTGTTGCTTTCGCCCTCGGCGAGATGGCGCAGAATTTCCAGCTCGCGCGGCGTCAGGTCCTGCCACAGCGCCGGACGCCGCGAGCCATCGGCCGCACCGCTCTGCACCGCCCTGGCGAGCACCGTGGTCAGCTCCGGCGTCACCACGGTCTTGCCGGCGAGAATCTCCTGCAGTGCCTGCACCAGCTCATCGGGATCCATGTCCTTCAGAAGGTATCCCTGCGCGCCGCGACGCAGGCAGTCGACCAGATCACGCTCGTCACTGCTGGTGGTGAGCATCACCACCGGTTGACCGAAACCGCTCGCGCGCAGTCCCTGCAGCACCTCGAGGCCACTCATCCCCGGCATCCGCAGGTCGAGCAGCACCACGTCGGGCCGGCTCGCCGCGGCGAGCTGCACGCCCTGCTCACCGGTGCCGACCACACTCACTGTGATGCCGCGCCGCTCCAGAAGGCCCTTCAGCCCCACCCGGAACAGAGTGTGGTCATCGATGATGAGTACGTGCATGTTACCGCCTATGCACCCACCCGCTCAGCTGCGGCGAAGCCTCCCGGCAACGGAAACGCGAGCATCACGCGCGTGCCCTCGCCCATGTCACTTTCGACCCGGAGCGCGCCGCCGAGCCGGCGCGCCCGGTCCTGCATGATCGACAGGCCGAGATGCTCGCCGGGGCGCTCGTCGATGTCGCTCAGCCTGAACCCGGCGCCGTCGTCCTCAATCAGGACCCAGCCGGTATGCTTGCGGGCGTCATCGCGCAGGATCAGGCGCACGTGCTGGGCGTGGCCGTGCTTGCGCACATTGACCAGGGCTTCCTGCACGATCCGCAGTATCTGCATCTCCATGTGCGCCGGCAGGCGGGTGTCATGCCATTCCTGTTGAAAAAAGATATCGACACCACTATCGTGAGAGAAACCCTCCACCACCTTCTCGACCGCCGTCACCAGCCCGCCGTGCTGCATCGGCGCCCGGAACTGCACCAGCAGCTCGCGCAGTTCGCGGTTGGCCTCATCGAGGCTGTTGCTGATGCGGCTGAGCAGATGCCGCGCCGCCGGTTGATCACCTGCCTGCAGTGTCTCGTCCAGGGTGCGCACCTGAAAACGCAGGCTGCTCAGAGTCTGGGCGAGGGAATCGTGCAGCTCGTGGGCGAGCAGGGTGCGCTCTTCCATCACACTGAGCCGCTTGGCCTCCTCATCCAGCCGCGCCTTTTCGATCGCCATGCCGAGGTGCCGGCCGATGTTCTTCAGCAGATCGTTCAGATCCTCCCGCGGGAACGGCACGGGCTGCTCGAGGAACAGGTTGTAGATGCCTAGCACCCGGCCGCGGTAGATCAGCGGCACGGCAACCATCTCCAGGCACTCGTCGCCGGCCAGAACCGGCCGGCCGAGTACGCCGCGGCAGAGTCGCACTGCTTGAGACTGCAGCGCGCGCTGCGACACCGCCCGGCCGCAGGCGCACTGGCCGAGTGCCACCAGTCGCTCGCGCCCGACGATCTCCTCGTCGAGCCCTTCGCTCGCGACCAGGCGCAGCCGACCGTCCGCGGTGAGCAGACGCACCAGGCCCCCACGGGCCTCGACCACCTCGCTGATGATCTCGAGGAATTTCTTCAGCAGCTGGTCGAGATCGCGCGAGGTGTTGATCGTTGCCGCAACGTCGCAGAGGATTTCGAGCGAACGCGTCTTCTGCGCGATGCGGCGCGTGGCCTTCTGCACCCGCGCTTCCAGCTGCGCCGACAGGCCCGACACCATCTCCCCGAGGCCGTTGAGATCACGCGCCAGGGCGCGCACGGCGCCGGATTGCGCCTCGGGAACCCGCGCCGTGAGTTCTCCG
>JAJYTX010000045.1 GCA_021792815.1 Pseudomonadota bacterium | reverse complement strand
CATCGGTCCCCTGGCCGGATTCCGGGGCGAGGATGGCCGCGGGATCGGCCGGGGTGCGCCGAACCCGCGTCAGCTCGAGTGCTATGTGCGCAACGGCGGGTTCTGGCGCCATGAGCTGCCGCCCGAGCAGCTGTACTTCAAGCACGCCAACCGGGCGTATCTCCGCGCTGCCCGGGCGATGGGCCTGATCGAGGATGACGCGCAGATCGTCCTGCAGCTGTATTGCGAGACGCTGCAGCGGTTCCGCCTGGCCGCCGAAGGCCACGGCGCGCAGCAGCCGCCTCAGCGGCTGCGCGCGCGCGTTGCGCGCTACTTCGATCCGCTGCCCATCTGGTACGTGCCGCTCGAGGAAGCGATGACGGACCGCGCACGTTTCCCGCTGCACGCGATCACTCAGCGTCCCATGGCGATGTATCACTCCTGGGGATCGCACAACGCCTGGCTGCGGCAGGTGCTTCCGGAAAACCGGCTGTATCTGCACCAGGATCTGGCGGCGCGGCTCGGCATCGATGACGAGGACTGGGTGTGGGTACGCTCGCGCAACGGCAGCCTCAGATGCCGCGCCCGCACCATGAGCGGTGTCAATCGCGACACCGTCTGGACCTGGAACGCGATCGGCAAGCGCGCCGGCGCCTGGGCGCTGCAGGCGGATGCCCCGGAGTTCCGCCGCGGCTTTCTGCTCAACCACGTAATTTCGGAATTCCTGCCGGGAAGCGGCGCCGATGCGCCGGATTCCAACTCCGATCCGCTGACCGGCCAGGCGGCCTGGTTCGACCTGACGGTCCGCATCGAGCCGTGCGCCGCGCGGACAGATGAGGAGACCGCCCCGCGCCCGGCAGCGAACCCGTTGCGCATCAGCCGGGCGGTGGGGGGTACCCGATGACCATGCTGCCCAAGGCCACCACCGGCGCCAGGCAGCTCGCCCTGGTGATCGATCTGGACACCTGTGTCGGCTGCCACGCCTGTGCCGTCAACTGCAAGGAGTGGAACAGCGGCGGTGAAGCCGGGATCCTGCCCGACTACGATCCGTACGGGGCGCAGCCCGACGGTGTCTGGTTCAATCGCATTCACTCCTATGAGACCGGCACTGGCGGCGGCTCGCGCACCGTCAACCTGCCGCGCTCCTGCATGCACTGCCAGGATGCGCTCTGCGTGACGGTCTGTCCGACCGGGGCGTCGTACAAGCGCATCGAGGACGGCATCGTGCTCGTCGACACCGACAAGTGCATCGGCTGCAGCCTGTGTGCCTGGGCCTGTCCGTACGGCGCGCGCGAGCTCGACGAGCGGGCGGGCGTGATGCGCAAGTGCACGCTGTGCATCGATCGGATCTATGACGAGCAGTTGCCGCCGGCCGAGCGGCAACCGGCCTGCGTCGCCACCTGCCCGGCGCAGGCGCGTCACTTCGGCGACCTCGCCGATCCGCACAGCACGGTCTCGAAGCTCGTCGAGGCGCGTGGCGGTCGAGACCTGCTGCCACAGCTCGGCTATCGACCGGCCAACAAGTATCTGCCGCCGCGCCGTGCCACCCTCCCGAGCGCCCCGCCCGAGCCTCGCCCCGGCGCAAAGGGTATCGGCGCCGCGTTGCGTGCTCTGCTCGAGCAGGCGCTCAGCCGATGAGACCGGCCGCCTCGATCCTGCTGCTCAGCACATCGAGCGGCTTCGGGTACGGCCTGCTCGCCTGGCTCGGCGCCTGCTCGGCCCTGGGGCCGGCGGCGGCGCAGCCGCGGATCCTCGTCGCCTGCTGCGTGCTCGTGTCGCTGCTGTTCGCCTCCCTCGGGCTCGCCGCCTCGGCATTTCACCTGGCGCGCAAGGAGCGCGCGTGGCGCGCGTTGACTCAGTGGCGCTCCTCGTGGTTGTCTCGCGAGGCGATCGGCTGCGCACTCGCCTACCCGGTGGCCATCGCCTACGGACTCGCCGTGTGGTGGCGCGCACCGTACCTCTGGAGCGGGATGCTGGGACTGGCCGCGCTCGGCGTCTCGCTCGGCACGGTGTATTGCACGGCCATGATCTATGCCAGCCTGAAGCCGATCCGCCAGTGGCACAACGCGCATACCGCCCCGGATTACCTGCTCTACGCGGTTTTCTCCGGTGCCGTATTGCTTGCGGCGCTGCACACGATGGTGCTCGGCACGCCCGGGGCGATGGCGAGCCGCACTGCCGCCGCGGCAGCGGTGCTCGCCATCGGGGCGAAACATGCTTACTGGCGGCACATCGATCGGCAGGCGCCGCTCGCAACCCTTGCCGAGGCCATCGGTCTGCCCCGGGACACGCCGGCGAGCGCGCTCGATGCGCCACACTTCACCGAGAACTTCATTCTGCGCGAAATGGGCTTTGCCCTCGCGCGGCGCCATGCCGCGAGGCTGCGCCCGCTGGTGCTGTGCATCGGCTTTGCCCTGCCGCTCACGCTGAGCGTCCTGGCGGGTGTCGCGCTGGCGCCGCTCGCGGCCACGACGCTGGCACTGGCGTGCGCGGCACTGGGCCTGCTCATGGAGCGCTGGCTGTTCTTCGCGGAAGCCACGCACGTGTCCACCGTGTATTACGGCCGCGCAGTCTGAGCCGCTCGCGCCGCCGGCCGGAGGGAACCCGGCCCGCGATCGTGCTCCGGCGCGACACCGGTGGGCGACGGCATCGGCCCCTCACCGTGCACAGGCCTGCCGGCCGCGACGCCTGCGCGCGGGTCCGTACATGTCGCGATGACAGCGGTGGGTGAAAGTCCTGAGGATGAGCCGCATGAAGCCCGTTTCCCGCAGGTTCACCGACCGCGCCGCAGCAGGCATCGCACTGGCCCGTGAACTGCAGCGGCAAGTCCTCGAGCCCCCGCTCCTCGTCCTCGGTCTGCCGCGCGGCGGCGTCGCGGTGGCTTACGAGGTGGCGCGCACGCTCGAAGCGCCGCTCGATGTGATGCTCGTGCGCAAGATCGGGATGCCGGGACAGCCCGAGCTCGCGATGGGCGCCATCGCCTCGGGAAATATCATCGTGCACGAGCCGCGGGCGGCGCGCGAGATTCCGGGCCTCGGCGCCGCATTCGAGCGGCTCGTCGAGACCGAGCGTCGGGAACTCGAGCGGCGCGAGCGGCTCTTTCGGGCAGGGCTCGGCGCACTCGCGCTCGAGGGCAAAACCGTCATCCTGGTCGATGATGGAATCGCAACCGGTTCGACCATGCTCGCCGCCCTGCGGGCCGCGCGCAAAGCCGGTGCCACCCGGATCATCGCCGCGGCGCCGGTTGCCTCGGCCGAGGCCATCGAACTCATCCGGGCCGAGGCCGACCGCGTCGTCATCGTTCAGGTGCCCGCGGCAATGTACGCGATCGGCGAGTGGTACGAGCACTTCGAGCAGCTCGAGGATACCGAAGTCTCGCGATTGCTCACCCTCGCCCGCCAGCGCGGCGGCCACCTGCCTGGCGAGCGGGCGCACACGCGGTGAGCGCACGCACCACCTCAACCGACGGTGCGAAGCCCGTGGCGGGCCCCCTGACTCACCCGGTGGCCCGTTCGCTGTCCCTGCAGGCCGGAGGCACGGTTCTCGAGGCAATACTGCGTCTGCCGGACGCGCCGCGCGGCCTGGTGCTGTTCGCGCACGGCAGCGGCAGCGGCCGGCGCAGTCCCCGCAACACCCACGTCGCGCAACAGCTGGCGTCCTTCGGCCTGGCGACACTATTGTTCGATCTACTCACGGCGCAGGAGGAGCAGACCGATGCGCTGACCGGGCAGCTGCGTTTCGATATCCCGCTGCTCAGCGAGCGGCTGATCGGCGCCACCGAGTGGGCGCGGCGCAGCGCGCCGCTTCAGGATCTGCCGATCGGGTATTTCGGGGCGAGCACCGGCGCCGCGGCAGCGCTCGCCGCCGCGGCAGTGCTGCCTCGGACCGCTGCGGTGGTCTGCCGCGGCGGCCGCCCCGATCTCGCCGGGGCTGCCCTAAGCCGGGTGCGCGCGCCCACGCTGCTGATCGTCGGCGGCAACGATCCGCAGGTGCTCGCTCTCAATCGCACCGCGCTCGCGCAGCTCGGCGCCGAGGCAAGGCTCGAGATCGTGCCGAACGCGACGCATCTGTTCGTCGAGCCGGGCGCGCTCGAGCGCGTCGCGTCGCTCGCCGCCGACTGGTTCGTGCGCCACCTGCCCGCCCCGACCCGCGAACCGGGGCGCGCCCGCCGGGGTTGAGCGCCGGGCGCAGCGTCCGTGGCCACGGGCCGACCCGAACGGCAGGCGCGCACATGCGTAACTCTCACGAGCGCCCTACGCAGATCTCCCAATGACCCGCCGCGGCCCGCCGTGCGCAACATACCCGGGCAGTGGGCCTTGCAGACTGACCTTGCGGCCGTGCTCGATTCCCAGCCCGAAAGCCTGTCGCATTTCATCTGGCGCACGCGTTACCGTGACGCCGACGCATTGCCGCGCGAGAGCTCGATCGCCGACACGTGGGATCGGGTGGCCGGCAGCGTCGCGGCTGCCGAGTCCGATCCGCGCAGCTGGCAGCCGCGGTTTCGTGCGCTGCTCGAAGCCTATCGCTTCCTGCCCGGCGGGCGGATCCTCGCCGGCGCCGGCAGCGCCCGCCAGGTGACGCTCGCCAACTGCTTCGTGATGGGGCTGATCGAGGATTCCGTCGAGGGTATCTTCGAGGCACTCAAGGAGGGGGCGCTGACGATGCAACAGGGCGGCGGTGTGGGCTATGACTTTTCCACGCTGCGGCCCCGCGGGAGCCGTGCGCGCGCCACGGGCATGATCGCCTCGGGACCGGTGTCGTTCCTGCGCGTCTGGGACAGCACCTGCGCGACCATTCTGTCGACCGGTGCCCGGCGCGGCGCGATGATGGCGACCCTGCGCTGCGATCACCCGGACATCGAGGAGTTCATCGAGGCCAAACGCGCCTGCGGCGCCCTGAGCCACTTCAACCTGTCCGTTCTGATCACCGACGCGTTCATGCAGGCCGTGCGGACCGACGCGCCCTGGCCGCTCGTGTTCCCGCAGAGCGCCACGGACGATCACCAGAGCGCGGAACTGCTCGAGCGGCCCTGGAGCGGCAGCGCCGCTGCGGTCATCTGCCGAACGCGCAAGACCCTCGGCGCGCGGGCGCTGTGGAACAAACTGTGCGCGTGCGCCCACCAGTCGGCCGAGCCCGGGGTGCTGTTCATCGATCGGATCAATGCGGAAAACAACCTTGGCTACGCGGAGATCCTGAGCGCGACCAACCCCTGCGCCGAGGAACCGCTGCCGCCGTACGGCTCCTGCACGCTCGGCTCGCTCAACCTCACGGCGTTCGTCCTCGAGCCTTTTCAGCCGGGGGCGCGCATCGACGCACAGGCGTTGCGCGACTGCGCGGGCCTGGCGATCCGGTTCCTCGACGATGTGATCGAGATCTCGCGCTTTCCCCTGCCTCGCCAGCGCCTCGAAGCGCAGCGCACGCGGCGTATCGGGCTCGGAATCACCGGGCTCGCCGATGCCCTGGCCATGCTCGGGCTGCCCTACGGTACGGACAGCGCGCGCACGGTCGCCGCAGCGCTGATGAATACAGTGCGCGACGCGGCCTACGAGACGTCGGTGGATCTTGCGAAAGAACGTGGGCCGTTCGCACTGTTCGATGCGCAACGCTACCCCGACCGACCGTTCATCCGGCGCCTGCCACAGACCGTGCAGGCCGGCATCGGCCGCCACGGCATCCGCAACAGCCATCTGCTCGCGGTGGCCCCCGCCGGCACGATCAGTCTGCTGGCGGGCAACCTCAGCACCGGCATCGAGCCGATCCAGCGTCTCGAGGCCCATCGAAACGTGCTCGATGGGCAAGGCGTGCGTCAGCGCTTCGCGGTGACCGACCGGGCCTATGCCCTGTGGCAGACACAGCGGATGGGCCGCACGGCACCGCCCGGGGTGTTCCTCGAGCAGCCCTCGATCACACCCCGGGAGCAGCTTCTGATGCAGGCGGCAGTGCAACCCGCGGTCGACGGCTCGATCGCGAAGACCGTGGCGCTCGAGCCGCAGAGCACTCCCGAAGCCATCGGACAGCTGTTCGCTATCGCACATGAGCTTGGACTGAAGGGCTGCACCGTGTTTCGCGCCGGCTCGCGCCCCGGCGCGCTCGAGGACCGGACGGAATCGGCGCCGAGTGCGCATTGCTGCGACATCGAGCGCGAGGCCGACTCCTGAGCGCGCCGCAGCCAGGCTCTCCCATGTTACACAGCATTGCAAGTGGGCTCCGATGAACAGACCCGCGGTTCTCGCCGCGCTCACCGAGAGCTCCGTTGCCGCCGCGGCGCTCGCCCGGCACGCCGGACTGGCACTGCTGCCGATCGAGGAGCGGCGGTTCGCAGACGGTGAGTTCAAGCTCCGGCCCCTCGAGTCGGTGCGCGGCCGCGAAGTGTTCGTGCTGCAGAACCTGGCCGGATCGGCCGGCGCGCCGGTGTGCGAGCGGCTGGTCCGGCTGCTGTTCCTGCTGCAGGGTCTGCGCGATGCCGGCGCGGCATCGACCGTCGTGCTGCTGCCGTACCTGGCGTTTGCCCGCAAGGATCGGCGCACCCAACAGCGTGATCCGCTGACCCTGCGCTACCTCGCGCAACTGCTCGAGGCGACACGCATCGACTGTCTCGTCAGTCTGGATGTGCACAATCCCGCCGCGTTCGACAACGCGTTTCGCATTCCGACCGTGCACCTCACGGCGCTTGCGCTCCTCGCCGAGCACTTCGCCCTCGAGCCGCGCCCGGGCCCGCTCGCCGTGGTCTCACCGGATGTCGGCGGCATCAAGCGCGCGCAGCTGTTCAGCGAACGGCTTGCCGCCCGTGTCGGCCCGGACGTCGAGCTCGCGTTCGTGACCAAACGGCGCGCACGGGATGTCGTCTCAACGGGCCGACTCGCGGGCGAGGTCTGCGGTCGAAGCGCGATCGTGCTCGATGACCTGTGCGCCACCGGCGGGACGTTGATTCGCGCGGCGCAGGCCTGCCGGCGTGCCGGGGCCGGATCAGTCCGGGTGGCCTTCACGCACGCGCCGACCGCCGCCGGGCTCGAGGCGCTGATGGCGAGCGAGGACATTTGCGGCATCGTCATGACCGACAGCGCCGGAGTCGATCGGCCGCCGAGCCTGAGCGCCGCGGCATCGAAACTCGTCACGCTGCCGATCGCGCCGCTGCTCGGCGAGCTCGTGCGCCGGATGCTCGCGGGCCTGCCCGTGGCGCCGCTGCTCGAGGACTGGCCGGCGCCGCCCGGCGGATGACCCGGACATCGTCCGGGGCGATCTTGCCGGCCAGGGGCGCGCTCGCGGCGGCACGGCGGCTCAGGCGCAGGGCGTCTGAAAGGTATGAACGGGCCCGGGCACGCCAGGCGCGCCGCTCGGCGGCGTACGCCTCATCCCTCAGGTGCCATGCGCTGATCTGGGCGCGTACCGCGGCGCGCCGGCTCATGTAGAACTCGCTGAGCGCCCGCGAAACCCGGTCGCCCGTGAGGCTGCGGTAGCCGGCCAGCAGCCGCGCGGCGACCCGCGGTGCCGAGAGCCGCGCGCACTCGAGCGCGAGGAACGCGATTTCCTCGGCGGGGTCAAGCCGGCGCAGGTCGCGGTCGAACTCGAGACAGTCAATCACGCAGGCGCCCGATGCACATGCGCCGAGGAACACGTGCTCCGGCCGCAGATCTCCGTGTCCGTCGACCAGATGCGCCCCGCGGCCGGTGAAGAGCCCGGCATGTTCGGCGAGAAACCGCAGCTGCGATCGGGCGAGCCGCGCCACCTGCCGGGAATTCAGGGCGAGATCGGCCGCGCCGAGCTCGTGCGCATTGTGCACGATCTGGCGGCGCAGCCGCGCCAGGTAGGCCCGATCGCTCAGCGGGCGCCGCTCTGCCCGTCTGAAGAACGCCGCCAGTTTCCTCAGGAGCGGCTCGAGGTCGCAGCCGCGCACCGCCCGCTGCGCCAGCAGCCGATCGAGACTGCGGGCGGCGGGGAGCCTGCGCATCTCCACCAGCCACTCGACGGTCCTCACGCCCGCCCGGAGCGCGAAATTCCCCGCGCGCGTACGCCGCAGCGCAACGACACGCCGGTAGACACCGGGTGCGAGCCGCCGATTGAGCCGCAGCTCCGCCCGGCAGGCGCTTTCGCGGGCCGCGAGCGTGCGGTAATCCATCGACGCCTGGCGCAGCGGTTTTTTGAGCTTGAACGCACGTGCGCCGGCGAGAAACACCCAGGCGAAGTGAGTCTCGATGACATCGACGGTGCGTGGATGTCCGGCAAAGTGACGCGGATCGGAGAGAAACGCGACCTTGCTCTGCAGTGCCCGATCCGTGCCGAGGCCACGGTTTCCCCGGGGCCGCCGCCCAGCCCTGGCCGCGGGTGCGCGGCCGGCCTGCGTCCGCGGCGCCCCTGAGCGCCGATCCCCGGCCTGAAGCCCCGCGCGCGCAGCGATGGATTTACGCACTCCCGTCCGTCACGCGAACCGTCCTAGGGGCCCGGCCAACCCTGCGCCGGCAGGGACGTCGAGCGGCCTTCGTGACCGGACTGGCTGCCCACCAGACGCGCGAGCGCCCGCAGCTCCTCGGTCAGCACCGGCAACAGATCATCCAGGGAGACGATGCCTACGAGGTCCCCGGACTCGCTCACCACCGGCGCCCGGCGCACACGCCGCAGCCGCATCTGCTCGAGGGCTTCGCCGACACCCGAGGCCTCCGACACCGTCAACGGGTCACGGGTCATGACATCCCCGACCGTGAGACCGGCGAGCTCCTTCCCGAGAGACACCTGACCGCGGACGATGTCGCGATCCGTGACGATCCCGATCGGCCGGACCACACCCGGCGCGCTCTCGACCACGACCAGGGCTCCGACGCGGCGTTTGATCATCTGCGCCGCGGCACTCGCCAGCGGCTCGCCAGCGCGGTAGATGTACACCTCTCGACTGCACACCTCTCCAATGTTCATGCCGGATCCTCCTCGGGTTGCCGCTCCGGGCGGTCAGCGGTGCCGTGTCGCATCGCGCACCCGCTGAGCATGCGGCACCGCCCGGCCGGGCGGCCATTCGTTGATGTGCCTATCGGCGATCCCCGTGCGGCGGCCACGGCCATGGCCATGTCGCCAGCACGAACTGACGTGATGTTATTGGCTTATTTTATTGATATTATTGATATTTATAGGAGACGGCCGGCCGTCGAAGCCCGTGAGGCGTACCGCCTCGAGCGGCTCTCACGGGTCGCAGATTGAGCCCCCCGAGTGCGGGGCATAGACTCGAGCGGCCTACTCGGGGGCGACGCATCATGCAAGGCTCGTTCTTCCGGTTCTACGTCCACGAGGACCACCGTCATCACGGCAGGCTCGTGTGGGAATGGCTGCTCGAACAGGGCAACCACCTCGGCATTCGCGGCGGCTCGGCGTTCAAGGCCATGGCCGGCTTCGGCCGTCATCACCTGCTGCACGAGGCCCGCTTCTTCGAGCTCGCCGGCTCGCTCACGGTCGAGGTGGAATTCATCGTGACGCCGACCGAGGCGCAGCAGCTCCTCGAGCGGCTTCATCGGGAGAACGTGCGGCTGTTCTACGCCTACCTGCCGGCGCACTTCGGCGTGATCAACCCCGATGCCGCCGACCCGCCGGCGGTGGCCGAGGATCCCTGAGCGGCCGCCGAGCCCACGGCACCCCCCGCCGATGAGCTGCGCAGCAGCGCGAGCGCGCGGTAGCGCACCGCCGCTTCCGTGTCCACACAGAGCACCGTGACCAACGGACCACAGGCGCGCCAGTAGCGCTGCTCGCAGGCGAGCTCGGCGCACTGCACGATCCATCCCGGACGGCCGCGCGCCGCTTCGACCAACATGCGCGCCGCGCCCGCATCGAGCGCCGCCAGCCGCAGAGCGTCCCAGCGCTGCGCGAGCAACCGGCGCAGTTGCCGCGGTGTCGCCAACGGCATGCGCACCGACATCGCCCCATAACGCCACGGACGCAACTGGCTGCGCTCCTTCGCGCTGTCGACATCGACGGCAGTCAACACGGCCGCGACCCGCCCGTGCAGGCGCCGCAGCAAGGAAACCGTGGCGCTGCCGCGGCACTGGAAGTGATCGAGCAGCAGCACGCCCGCCCGTTGATCCGCGGCACTCCACAGGCGCGCACGGGCGGTGCGACGCCCCACCTGCAGGGTATTCACCCCCGGATAGGCGCGCTCGAGCGCCCGGGTGAGATCATCGAGAGCGGTCGCGGAGGGCGAGTAGGCGCAGGGAATGCCGCTGCGCCGCAGTCGCGCCTGCAACTGCCTCAGCAGGTGCGACTTGCCGCTGCCGCGCGGGCCGTGCAGCGTCAGATGCTCGCCGCGCAACAGCCGGATTTCCAACAGCGTGGTGAGCTCAGTCATCCGGGAGTGCATGGATCATGCCTGCCCCTGTCGGTCCGGGACGCCACCGCCGCAGGCATCATCAGCCGCGCGACTCACGGCGATTCAGGGCAGGATGCCATCTCCCGTCGATCGCCCAGTGTAGAGCGCCGGTGCGTCGATCGGCAAGCCGCCTTGCCCGGGGGTCAGGCCGCTTGCTGCCTCCGCGGCGGCTGTGTATATTGGATCACAGGGAGATGGCATTCCTCCTGTAACAACAAACCGCCGACAACGGCTGATGATGCCTACCGGTTGCGTCAGTGCGACGCAGGAGCGGTAGCGCATGAGACCCGAGCTCGTCCCGAGTCGCTTCTCCTTGCCGCGTGAGCGGCCCGGTCCGCATGCGCGCCCGCCCGGCAGGGGTGCGCGTCGAACCGGCGATCGGGAGATGGGCGGGGCGATCGCGCCGCGAAAGGCTGCGGCGTGAGACAGGCGATACTGCTGCAGATCGCCCAGGTTTTCGCCGTTGTGTCGCTGGCGCCGCTGTTGCAGGGCATGATCCTGCAGTGGGAGGAGCGGGTGCAGCGCGCGCAGGGCCCCGGGATCCTTCAGCCCTACCGCGACCTGTGGAAGCTCCTGCACAAACAGCTGGTGGTGCCCGAGACGGCGAGCTTCGTCTACTGGGCGGCACCGGTCGTCGCCTTCACCTGCATGCTGACGGTGCCGATCCTGATCCCGGTGCTGACGAACTTCCCGCTGCCGCTGTCGGACATGGGTGACATCCTCGGCGGTGGACTCATTCTGACTCTGGGCTCGTTCTTCATCACCCTGGCGGGGCTCGACTCCGGCAGCGCCTACGGCGGCATCGGCGCATCGCGTGCGGTGATGCTCGGCATTCTCGCCGAACCGACACTGATCCTGGTGTTCGTCGGCATCACGCTGCTCGCCAAGGCGATGCTGCCGTTCGTGGTCAATCACCTGCTCGCCGGCCATCCGGCCGTGTACTGGAGTCCGGCGCACCTGTTCCTGGTGGCCGCCTTCTTCATCCTGCTGCTGGTCGAGACCGACCGGCTGCCGATCCACTCGAGCA
>JAJYTX010000044.1 GCA_021792815.1 Pseudomonadota bacterium | reverse complement strand
TGCTCTTGAGTCTTGGCCAAAGACGTGAATTTCGGATTTTGACCAAAAACGGCGGCGGCCGCCAGCTCAAGACGTCGATATCGCGAAACTGAGGAAGATTTCAGGGCACTGCCACGCCCCAGTGCGACGCTCGTCCGGTCCCGGTCCGCGCCGCAGTGATACAGTTTACCGCCGCCCGCGAGTCATTCAGCCAGCCCGACCTCATGCCGGCCACCGCCGCGATCCCTCCTTCTGCTCCAGCCGACCTCGCGCGGCGGGTCTCCGGCTGGCTCAATCTGTACCGGGTGCTGGTCCCGGCGGTGCTGGTGAGCGTGCTGCTGCTGGCCGAGCGCAGTGTCGAGACGCTGCCCCACCCGCTGCTGTTCCCCGTGATCTGCGGGGCGTATTTCGCGGCCGCCGTCACGCTGATCATCGTGCAGCGACTGACCCGGGCGGTGCCGCTGCTGACACCGCTCGCGAACGGGGTGCTCGACTCCTCGGCCATCGGGCTGATCCTGTACGCAAGCGGCGGCGTCTCGAGCGGCTTCGGCATTCTGCTCGCACTGCCGGTGCTTGCCCTGACGCTGCTGGCACGGCGCCGGGACGCCCTGCTCATCGCGGCCCTGGCCGCACTCGCCGTTCTGGTGCCGCAGTTCCTGATCGGCTTGCGCTCGGGTCATCAGGACTACACCACCGCGGGCGTGCTGGGGCTGGTCCTGTTCGCCATCGCGCTCTCGGCCGCGCCGCTCGCCGATCGGATCCGCGAGAGCGAAGCGACGGTGCGCCGCCAGGAGATCGATCTCGCCAACCTGGCGCAGCTGTCGCAGTACATCGTGCGCCATCTGCGGGAAAGCATCCTGGTGGTCGACCTGGAGGACCGCATCCGCCTGATCAACGACTCCGCCGCCCAGATGCTCGGCGCCGAGCACGCTCGCCCCGAAGTGCCGCTCGCCAAGGTCTCGCCTCGATTGATGCAGTTGCTCGCGCGTTGGCGGGACAGCGTCGGCGCCACCGGGATTTTCGCCGCGGAGGATCCGACCTTCGTCGGTGCCGATGGCGCCCGGCTGATCCGCGCGCATTTCGCGGCCCTCGGTGACGCGAACCCCGCGCCGGTCCTGGTCTTCCTCGAGGACACCAGCCTCATCGCCGAGAAGGTCCAGCAGTCGAAGCTCGCCGCCCTGGGGCGCCTCTCGGCCAGCATCGCCCACGAGATCCGCAATCCCGTCGGCGCCATGAGCCACGCCGGCCAGCTCCTCGGGGAATCCTCCCACCTCGGTCCGGAAGAACGGCGCCTGACCGAAATCATCCGCCGCCACGCCGAGCGGGTCAGCCGCACCATTGACAGCGTCCTGCGGCTCTCGCGCCGGGAAGAGGCCCGCGCCGAGCAGCTGCCGCTTTCGACCTGGGGAGAGTCCCTCCTCGATGAGTTCTGCGAGACCTTGCAATGGCCTCGCTCCCGGTTGCACCTGACCGCGCCGCCCGAACAGATCGAGATCCGCTTCGATCCGGGACAGTTGCGCCAGATCGTCTGGAATCTTTGTGAAAACGCGCTCAAGCACGGGGTGGGCGAGCATCCGGACCAGGCGATCGAGGTGCGCTGCGGGCGCCTCAGCCCGAGCGGCAGACCCTACCTCGATGTGGCCGACCGGGGACCCGGGGTGCGCCGGGAGCACGTTGAGCGTATCTTCGAGCCCTTCTTCAGCGCCGGCCGGGGCACCGGACTGGGGCTGTTCCTGGCCCGTGAGCTGGCCCAGGCCAATGGCGCAACGCTGCTCTATGAGCCACGTCACGGCGGCGGAAGCGTTTTTCGGTTGGTATTCGCGGATCCCCGACGATGGACAAGGGAGAGCGAGCATTGAGCACACCCCAGGGCGCCGCGCATGCCGAGGCTGGGAGCGCGGCGCGCTCCAGCCAGCCGGCGGTGCTCATCGTCGATGACGAGCCGGACCTGGCGGAGCTCCTCAGCCTGACGCTGCGGCGCATGAACCTGCGCACCCGCACGGCCCCCGACGTGGGCACGGCTCAGCGGCTGCTCCGCGGCGAACCGTTTGACCTTTGCCTGACGGACATGCGCCTGCCCGACGGCAATGGCCTCGACCTCGTCGCCTGGATCCAGCAGAACCGCTCGCAGCTGCCGGTGGCGGTGATCACCGCCCATGGCAATGTGGAATCGGCCGTACGGGCCCTGAAGCTCGGCGCCTTCGATTTCGTCTCCAAGCCGCTCGATCTCGGGATGCTGCGCAAGCTGGTCGACAGCGCCATCCGCCTGAAAGGCGATCCGCTGGAGCAGACCGAGGAGTCGAGCGCCACGCGGCTCATCGGCCACTCCGATCCCATGGCGCATCTGCGCGAGCTGATCCTGCGGGTCGCCCGCAGCCAGGCGCCGGTGCACATCTCCGGAGAATCCGGCACCGGCAAGGAGCTGGTGGCGCGTCTCATCCACGAATCGGGCGCCCGCCGGGGCCGTCCGTTCGTCGCGGTCAACTGCGGTGCCATTCCCACCGAGCTCATGGAGAGCGAGTTCTTCGGCCACAAGCGCGGCAGCTTCACCGGCGCGGTCGCTGACAAGAAAGGCCTGGTGCAGGCAGCCGAGGGCGGGACGCTGTTCCTCGACGAGGTTGCAGACCTCCCGCTGCACATGCAGGTCAAGCTCTTGCGGGTGGTCCAGGAGAAAACCGTCCGTCCCGTGGGTGAGTCCCGCGAGGAGCCGGTCGATGTGCGCATTCTCTCCGCCACCCACAAGTGCCTGGCCGACCTCGTCGCGCAGGGACAGTTCCGCGAAGATCTGTTCTACCGCATCAATGTGATCGAACTGCACGTGCCGGCACTGCGCGAGCGACCCGAAGACATCCCCGAACTCGCCCATGCCGTGCTCACACGCCTCGCCCGTCGCCTGGGCAGCCCCTCCGCTCAGAGCGCCGCACAGGCCGCACGCCCGCCGCGCATCGCGGAGGATGCGCTCGCCCTGCTCGAGTCCTACTCGTTCCCGGGCAATGTACGGGAACTGGAGAACGTGCTCGAGCGCGCGCTGACGCTGTGCGTGGGCGGCGTGATCACGGCCGAGCACATCCGCCTGCGCGCCTCGGCACGCGCGCAAAGTCCGACACCCCTCGCCAGCGAGAGCCAGGGTGCGCTCGGCGATCACCTCGAGGGCATCGAGCGCGGCGCCATCCTGCAGGCGCTCGAGAAGACCCGCTACAACAAGACCGCCGCGGCCAAACTCCTCGGCATGAGCTTCCGCGCCCTGCGCTACCGCATCAAGAAGCTCGGTATCGAATAGACGCGGCCTCGGCGGCGATGCCCGGCGCGCTCGCGGATCGGTACGCGCCTCGCACCTCACGGGACCGATCCGCTGCGGGGAGACCCGGCCGGACCGCGCCGCGTGCCGGACAGACTGCCTCCGCCTGCGCGAGGACTCAGGGGACGAGATCGCGCAGCTCGAGCAGCGGACCGATGAACTTCCCGTAGTGCTTCCAGCGCCCCACCGAGCTCGAGTAGATCTTCTGCCGCACCTGCCAGTGACTCGCCGTCAGCACCGGGCGGTCTGTTTTGTGGAAGTCCAGCACCTTCGGATCCCATTCGAGGCCGATGAACTCGATGATCCTGCGGCTCCAGCCCTCCTGGTCGGCCACGAGCTCCGCGTACGGCACCTCCAGGAACACCTCCCTCGGCAGCGCCGAGCGCCAATGCTGAATCAGGCGATGGTGCTCGCGGTAGTAGTGCGCGAGGTCCGACAGGCCGAGGGTGAAGCTCGCCCTGTTGGAGAAATCCTGGAAGTAGCACGACAGACAGGTATCGATCGGGTCGCGGCGCAGGTAAATGAAACGCGCCTGCGGGAACACGCTGTGTATGGGGCCGAGGACATCGCAGTTCACCGGCGCCTTGTCGACCACGCGCGCCGCCTGTGGGCAATGGCGGACCAGCACCTGCTGGTACGAGGCGGCCAGCTTGCGGGCGAGCGACTCATCCGGTGGCGCACGCCGCAGCGGCTCCCCCGGTTTGCGGATCGCGGCGGTCCAGAACTCCAGCTCCCCGGCCCCGGCCGCCTGCCGATGGGAGGCGATGATCTGCTCCACCAGGGAGGTCCCGGAGCGCATCATGCCGACGACGAACACCGGCCTCGCGGAATCACTGGCGCCCTGGGCGGGTCGAGCCAGCCGTTCGCGCGTGTAGACCCGTATCATGTCGTCGACGAATGCCGAGCGCGCGGCACGGTCGTACGGCACACCCAACAGCTTGCGCAGCTCGTTCGCCTGTTTGTACTGCCCGAAGGCCCGCGGATAGTCGCCGAGATCGTTGAAGTACTTGCCCATCGCGAAACGCAGGGTCGCTTCCTCGAGCGGCGGCACGCCCCGCGCGAGCAGGCGCTCGGCCGCCTCGAGCCACTCCCGGTCCGCGGCGGTCATCCGCCGCAGGTTCACCAGGGATGCCTGGGCCTCGGAAAGCAGCGGATCGGCGTCGAGCGCAGCCCGGTACAGCTTCTCGGCCTCCCCGAAACGGCCTTCCATGCTCGCCAGCCATCCGAGACCGCTCAATGCGCTCGCCATGCGCGGCTTCATGCGCAAAGCCTTCTCGAAGCAGGCTCTGGCGTCACTCACGCGGTCGAGCGCGCTCAGAGTATGACCGAGGCCGACCAGCGCATCCGCGCTGCGCGGGTCCTTTTTGACCGCGCGGCGCAGCGCGGTTTCGGATGCCGCGAAATCTCCCCGCCAGCGAAGCACGTTGCCGAGGTTGAAGTTCGCGTCCGAGAAGTCCGGCTGCAGCTCGATCGCCCGGCGGAATTCCAATTCCGCCGCCGAATATCGCCCCAGGCGGCACAGCGCGTCACCCAACTTGTTGTGGGCGAAGGCATGATCCGGCTCGATCCTGAGGATGTCCCGGAGTCGTTCGGCGGCTTCGGCGATTGCAGCTTTGGCAAACAGCGCATCGACCTCGGCGAGCCGTTGCGGTATGCGTCTGCGCGGTCCGCCAGGCTCGGCGACGGGCGTCTCGCTCGGCGGCACGACGGAGCCCTTGCCAGCCGCACTGCACTGCAGAAGCAACAGGCGGGTGAGCTCCTCGACGACACTCTGATCCAGACCGTGCTCCCGCAGCCTGGACTTGAACGTCTCGAGCATCCGGGCGCGCTTGAACAGGTTCAGCCGCAGCGGCTGGACCTCGCTCGCCGCCTGGCGCAGGAAATTGCGCAGGTCCGGCCGGGCGTCCCGGGAGCGGGCGCGGCCTTCGGTCCGGCCTTGAGGCACGAAGCGGTCGGCGAGCGAGGCGCCGACCTCGACCGCTTCGCGTGCATCGAACCAATCCAGCATCATCATGGCGGCAGGTTGGCCTGACAGGTTGGCCTGAGTTGACCTGAACATATCGGATAATCGTGCGCCCGTCAGCCACCGGGTCGACAACTCTGGTATTTCCCGGTCGAGCATTTCCCGGGCCCCATCCGGGCGCCGGCCTCGAGGCGCACGCCACGCCGTCCCCACCCGCCCGCCGGCCAGGCTCGAGCTTGCCGCGCCGCCGCCGTGTCAAAGCCGAAGATCGGGCGGTCCGCGGATCGCGCCCGGCAGGTGACGTATTTCGTCACTTTGTGACGCACGCGACGATCGCCGCGAGTCAGCGCCCCCGATTTTAGTAAAATCGCCGCGCCATGACGATGCAACACTCTGATTATGGATCAATGGGTTGGCGCATGGACTCGTTTCTGGCACGGCTCTTGCTCCTGATGGGCCAGTGGGCGCCCTTTGCGCCCCTCGGCAACATCTCCATTTGCTTGAGGAGTCTGAAATGAAATCGGTGCAAAAGGGTTTTACCCTGATCGAGTTGATGATCGTCATCGCGATCATCGGCATCCTGGCGGCAATCGCCATTCCGGCGTATCAGAACTACGTCATCCGCGCGCAGGTCTCCGAAGGCGCGAGCCTCATCGGTGGCCTCGAAACGGCGGTCGCGGAGAACTACGCCAATACCGGAACCTTCCAATCGGCCAATAGCAAGGTCGGAATCAACAACAAGATCTCCGGACAATACGTGTCCAGCGTTTCGCTGACTGCGCCCGGCCAGATCACGGTGACCTACAGCGACACGGCGCCGCAATCCGCCAACAGCGCCATCAACGGCGGCACGGTGGTCTGGACGGCCTACACGTCGGCGAACGGCGATATCGGCTGGGCGTGCAATGAGCATCTCGGCACCGCCAGCGTGACCGGCATGACCTTCGCGACGGCACCGACCAAGGGATCGATCGGCAACACAATGGGCAGCGCATCCTACCTTCCGAGCACCTGCCAGTAAGCCTTCAGCGCCGATGGCCCGAAAGCCCCCGCCCTGCGGGGGCTTTCCTTTTGGGAGGCCCGTCACGGTGGTGACCCGGAGCCTGTGCAAGCATCGGGCGAGATTGCAATTGCCGGTTCCGCCGGCTTCGGTACACTTGAGGCTCGGGGAGTGGTCTCGCTCATCGTAGGTCCATGAACGACACGGTTTCTGTTGCGGTCGGCGGTCTGCGCTCCGGGCTCGGGGGACTGCCTCAGCGTCTGGTCCTCGACGGGGTGGCCGAGGAAGCGGCCGTGCTCGAGGCCATGAACACCGCCCAGGAGCGCAAGGTCAGCCTGGTCAGCCAGCTCGTCGAGAGCGGCGCTGCGAGCGCGCGGGACATCGCCGTGGCCGCCTCGAACGAGTTCGGGGTGCCGCTGTTTGACCTGGATGCGGTCACGCCCGAGCTGGAGACCCTGAAGCTGGTGAGCGACAAGCTGCTCGCCAAGCATCGGATGCTGCCGCTGTTCCGCCGCGGCAAGCGGCTGTTTCTCGGCGTGGCCGATCCCACCCATCTGCACGCCGTTGACGAGATCAAGTTCCAGACCGGGCTCGGTGTGGAAGTCATCGTCGTCGAGGACGACAAGCTGCAGCGGGCCATCGACCACGCCATCGAGCAGGTCGACAGCCAGATCAGCTCGCTGACCGGCGATACCGACACCGACCTCGAGTCGCTCGAGGTGAGCGGCGGCGAAGAGCAAGCCGAGGACCGGGCCGGACAGGACATCGAGGACGCGCCCATCGTCCGCTTCGTCAACAAGGTGATGCTGGATGCGGTCCGCCGTGGCGCCTCGGATATCCACTTCGAGCCGTACGAGAAGCACTACCGGGTGCGCCTGCGCATGGACGGTGTGCTCAAGGAAATTGCCCAGCCTCCGGTACAGCTTGGCGGCAAGCTCGCCGCCCGCCTGAAGGTCATGGCCCGGCTCGATATCGCCGAGCGGCGCGTGCCCCAGGACGGGCGCATCAAGATGAGGCTGTCCAAGACCCGGGCCATCGACTTCCGCGTGAGCACCTGTCCGACGCTGTTCGGCGAGAAGATCGTCATGCGGATCCTCGACCCCTCGCAGGCGATGATGGGGATCGACTCGCTCGGCTACGAACCCTTCCAGCGAGCGCTCTACGAGGAGCACCTGGAAAAGCCCCAGGGCATGATCCTGGTCACCGGCCCCACCGGCAGCGGCAAGACCGTCTCGCTCTACACCGGGCTCCACATCCTCAACCGCGAGGGGACGAATATCTCCACCGCCGAGGACCCGGCGGAGATCAACCTCCCCGGCGTCAACCAGGTCAACGTCAACCCCAAGGTCGGCCTGACCTTCGCCGCCGCCATGCGCGCCTTTCTGCGCCAGGACCCCGACGTCATCATGGTGGGCGAGATCCGCGACCTCGAAACGGCGGAAATCGCCATCAAGGCCGCGCAGACCGGTCATCTAGTGCTCTCGACGCTGCACACCAACGATGCGCCGCAGACGCTGACGCGCATGGTCGACATGGGCGTCAAGCCCTACGCCATCGCCACCTCGGTGAGCCTGATCATCGCCCAGCGCCTGGCGCGACGGCTGTGCGGCCAGTGCAAGCAGCCGATCGATGTGCCGGCGGAAGCCCTGCTCAAGGAGGGTTTCACCGAGCAGGACGTGCGCGGCGGGCTCAGGCTGTTCGGGCCGGTCGGCTGCTCCAGCTGTACCGACGGCTACAAGGGCCGCACGGGCATCTACCAGGTGATGCCGGTCAGCCTGGCGACCGCGCGGATCATCCTCGCAGGCGGCAACGCCATGGAAATCACCGAGCAGGCGGCCCGCGAGGGCATCTGGGACCTGCGCCGCGCGGGCCTGGAGAAGGTCAAGGCGGGCATCACCAGTCTCGAGGAAATCAACAGCGTCACCATCGACTGACGCGGGGCACATCCATGGCCACGGTAGCGAGCGCCACACTCAAGACCCAGAAGGTCGAATCCCTCTATGCGTGGGAGGGCAGGGATAAGCGCGGCCAGCGCGTCAAGGGTACGGCCTCCGCGACCGACGAAGCGGCGCTGCGGGCGGACCTGCGCCGCCAGGGCATCGCCACCTCGCGGGTCCGCAGGCAGCGCGAACGAATCAGGGGCGGCGGGGTCAAGCCCGCCGACGTCGCGGTGTTCAGCCGCCAGCTCTCCACGATGCTCATCGCCGGCATCCCCATGGTGCAGGCTTTCGAGATCGTCGCGAGCGGCGTCGAAAAGCCCTCGGTGCGCAAGCTCATCCTCGCCATCAAGGCCGACGTCGAATCCGGCACGTCGCTACACGAGGCGCTCGCCAAGCACCCGCTGTATTTTGACGACCTGTACGTCAACCTGGTGCGGGCCGGCGAGCAGGCGGGCGCGCTCGATACCCTGCTCGAAAAAATCGCCACTTACAAGGAGAAGTCGGAAGCCACGAAGAAGAAGGTCAAGAAGGCGCTGTTCTATCCGGCCGCCGTGCTGATCGTGGCCTTCGTGGTGACCCTGATCCTGATGATCTACGTCATCCCGGAGTTCCAGGGGCTGTTCAAAGGCTTCGGCGCCAACCTGCCGGCATTCACGCTGCTCGTCATCCACATCTCGCAGGCCGTGCGCCACCAGGGCGTCTGGATCGCGATCGTGGTGGGCATCGCCGTCTGGATATTCCGCTACTTCTACAAGCGCTCGCGGAAGTTGCGCGAGCTGATCGACCGGATGTCTTTGAAGATCCCCATCATCGGCCCGATCCTCAACAAGGCGGCCATTGCGCGTTACGCGCGCACGCTCGCCACCATGTTCGCCGCCGGCGTGCCACTGGTCGAGGCGTTGGAGTCAGTGGCCGGGGCCTGCGGCAACATCGTCTACGAGGACGCGGTGCTCAAGATGCGCGACGAGGTCGCCACCGGGCAGCGGCTGCAGCGGGCCATGGAAGCCCGAAATGTCTTCCCCAACATGGTGGTACAGATGATCGCCGTGGGAGAGGAGGCCGGTTCGCTCGACACCATGGCCGGCAAGGTCGCCACGTTCTTCGAGGCCGAGGTCGACAACGCGGTGGATTCCATGTCGAGCCTGCTCGAGCCGCTGATCATGGTCATCCTCGGCGTGATCGTCGGCGGCCTGGTGATCGCCATGTACCTGCCGATCTTCCAGCTGGGTAACGTCGTAGGCTGAGCGTCGTTGATCGGTCTGCTCGCCGGCTCACCCGCGCTCTACACCGGCACCTGCCTGGTGCTCGGCCTCGTGGTGGGCAGCTTTCTCAACGTGGTCATTCACCGCCTGCCGATCATGCTGGAGCGGCAGTGGCGCGCGCAATGCGCCGAGCTGCAGGCCGGTAAGACCGCTGAACCGGGCGGTACGCCCGGACCCGCCGGGCGCTACGATCTCGTCGTCCCTCGCTCCGCCTGCCCGGCGTGCCATGCCCCGATCGGAGCACTGCAGAACATCCCCCTCCTGAGCTATCTCGTCCTGCGCGGCCGCTGCGCCCGCTGCGGGGCGCACATCAGCCTGCGCTATCCGCTGGTGGAGGCGCTCACCGGGCTGCTGTCGGCGTTCGTGGCCTGGAAGCTCGGCTTCGGCTGGCCCTCGCTGGCCGCCCTGGTCCTCACCTGGTTTCTGGTGGCGCTCGCCGGCATCGATATCGGTCACCAGCTGCTGCCCGACAGCCTCACCCTGCCGCTGATGTGGCTCGGCCTCGTGCTCAGTCTGTTCGCCCCCGGCCCGGGTGGCGCGCCCGTCCCCGTGGACCCGCGGGCGAGCCTGATCGGCGCAGCGGCCGGTTACGTGAGCCTCTGGAGCGTCTATCATCTGTTCCGGGCGCTCACCGCCAGGGAAGGGATGGGGTATGGAGACTTCAAGCTGCTCGCCGCGCTCGGCGCCTGGCTGGGGTGGCGTATGCTGCTGCCGGTGGTGCTGATGGCGGCGGCAGTTGGGGCCGTGTGCGGCATCGTGCTGATCGCCGTCCGCGGCCGCAGCCGCGCCGCTCCCATCGCCTTCGGGCCGTTCCTGGCGGGCGCCGGCTGGCTGATGCTGATGTTCGGCCATGCGCTGGTGAGCGGTTACTTCGGTTTATTTTCAGGGTGATGTCCATGTTCCATTGCTCATCGCGCCCGCGCAGCGGCGCGCGCCCGTGCGGCGCATGATCCGGATCGGTCTCACCGGCGGGATTGCCAGCGGCAAGTCCACCGTGGCGAAGCTCTTCGCGGATCTCGGCGTACCCATCATCGACACCGACCAGATCGCCCGCGAGGTGGTTGAACCCGGGCAGCCGCCCCTCGAGCGCCTGGTGGAGCGCTTCGGCCAGGGCATCCTCACGCCCGACGGCCATCTCGACCGGCCGAAGCTGCGCGATATCGTGTTCTCCGATCCCAGGGCCCGCGCCGACCTCGAAGCCCTGACCCATCCGGCGATCGGTACGGCGGTCGAGGCACTGTCGGCGGCAGCCGGCGGCCCATACCAGATCCTGGTGATCCCGCTGCTGGTGGAAAAAGGCCTCGCCGCGCGGCTCGACCGGGTGCTCGTGGTCGACTGTCCGGAAGAGCTGCAGATCCGCCGCCTGCAGGCTCGCGACGGCTCCTCAGCGCAGCAGGCCCAGGCCATCCTCGGCGCCCAGACCTCGAGGACGGCGCGGTTGAAGGCCGCGCACGACGTGATCCTCAACGAATCCGACGTCACCTCGCTTCGTGACCAGGTGGCGACGCTGCACCGGCGTTACCTCGAACTCGCCGGCAGGTCCTAGGACCGGCCTGCGGCGATCGACGCACCGCCCGCGGCCAGGTACGCGTGCACAGCCGGATTCCCGGAAGGCCATAGAATGACTGTCTGGGCGTCAGCCCAAAGAAAGCGGTTTACGATTTCCCAATTCGACCCGTCGCAGCGGGCACCGCGGTGGGCGCAAGGCATTCGGGTCATGGAAACCTCAGCCGTCGCTTCATTCTGACGTTTACGCGGAACGCATCTGTCGCGCACAATACCCGCCCATTATGGAGCCTGAAACCGCCGAAGCCGCGGCCCCCGCTGCGGCTGTGCCCGCTCCCGCCGAGAGCGGCCGCACCCTGGTATTCGAACAGCCGCTCAATGAGCGGATGCGCACCTTCCTGCGGCTCGACTTCCTGTACAACCAGGCGCTCTACCACAGCGAGACCGGCAGCCCGTGGGGAAGCCGTGCGGCGGTGACGAGCCTGATCGACATCCTGG
>JAJYTX010000043.1 GCA_021792815.1 Pseudomonadota bacterium | reverse complement strand
GCCCCAGACGAAAAAGACCTCCAGGAGCTTGAGCTTCAGATCGCGACGATCCGGCTCGCGCTGAAGCGCGATGCGGATGAGGTCGGCGGCCTGATCGTACAGGCCGTAGGCCATGTGAAAGTCCGCCTCCGCCAGCGGATCGCCCTGCTCGAGATTGAGCGCGGTCTCGCTGCTGATCGTCTCGTCCGCCGTGACATGCTTGGCCACCAGCGACGCGGCGCTGTCCTGCATGGCAAAGCGCGGGTGTTCGTGGGTGGTCTCCCCCGCATCCAGGTCGCCCGCCGGACGGACCAGAACCGGCGCAGGCACCGCATCGTGTTCGGGCTCCTCGGCCGCGCCCGCCCCTCCGAGGAGCGCCTCGTCGGCCGCGCCCTCCTCCCGGCGGGAGCGGACCAGGCGTGCGGCGACGAGCCCCAGCAGCAGCACCACCAGCGCCACCGCCGCCCACCAGTACGTCTTTAGCGTGTCGGACAGGAAGCTACCCGGGGATGTCTGCACCGCGGGCTGCGGCCGCGCCGGTGTGCGAGCCTTCGCAAGCCGCGGCACCGGCGGTGTTACCGCCCGAGTGGCCGGACGCGCCGCCACCGACGGGCTCGCCGCCGGCCCGGGCGCCGCCGCAGTGGACGCCTTGGGTTTGCCGAGCACCTGAGCCTGCAGCTGCGCCAGCGCGGCGCTCTTCAGCTGCACCAGGCGCTTTTCGCGCGCGAGCTCGCTTTGCAGCGCCTGCACCTGGGCTTTCAGTGCCTGCACGCCGGCGGCGCCAGAACCCGCCGGACCACCGCCGGCCCCCTGCGCGCCACCGCCCTGGGGCGCGACCAGGCGCAAGCGACCCGGACCGGCGCCCGAGGGAGCCGCGCTCGCCCCCCGCCACGCCTGA
This sequence comes from Pseudomonadota bacterium, assembly GCA_021792815.1. The sequence continues at coordinate 10,665 of JAJYTX010000043.1, read as the reverse complement.
TTCTGCTGGCGGATGGTGTTCCAGGCGCTCGCGGGCGAGACCTGCGCGACCGAGGAGCGCGAAGGGATGGACAGGACGGTCCCGGCGCGCAACAGATTCATGTTGTGGTCGAACGCCTGCGGGTTGGCCTGGTAGATCGCGACCATCCACTGCTGCGTTTGACCTGAGCCCACCGCGGCGCCGCCGACGCGGCTGGCGATGCCGGACAGTGTTTCGCCGGGGCGCACCTGCACCGAGCGGGGCGGGGCGGCCGGCGGTGCCGCCTGCGAGACAGCCGCCGCTGCCGGGGTCGCAGACGCAGGTGCCGGGGCGGGCGCCGCCGGACGGATCGTCCCCTCGCGCTGTCCGGACGCCGTCACCACCGGGGCCACCGCCCGCACGGCCTGACCGCCGGGGTGGGCCACATACAGCGGCGGATTGAGCAGCAGGGTGTACTCGCGAATGAGCTCTCCCCGGTCCCAGCTCGCCTTCAACAGCAGGGTGAGGACCGGATCGGTGACCGGTGCACTCGAGGTGAGGTGAACGATCACCTGGCCATCGGCCGTGCGCACGATGCGGGTCCGAGCACCGTCGAGGTAGGCCGGCCGGTTCAGCCCATATTGAGCGAAGGTGCGGCTCGAGGCGAGGCGGACGCTCAGGCTCTGTACGGCCCCTGGTGTGAGATCGAGCACCCGGATCTGCGCGGCGAGCGGCTGATCGAGGTGAGAACTGACGTGGATATCCCCGAGACCCAGCGCAAGCGCGACTCCTGGCACGGCCAGCAGCAGCAGCGCCATCGCCCCGAGGCGTGAGCGTTTAGCGACCATTATTGTCAACCCCGAAGGCACCCCGGAAGGCTGAAAGAGCGAGACCCCTTGTAAAAACAATTGGATGGTCGCATCTGGCCGACTCATCCGGCGCGCGCGCAATATAACTTAAAGCAGGCTCTCATACCAAAGCCGCGAGTGGCCCTGAGCCAGCATTGCCCCGCGGCCCGCCGATGTTTACTCATTCTGGCGCCGCAAACTGTGTCGCGGTTCCTAGACTGGACCGATCCCGGCCGGGGCACGCTACGCCTCGGACCGGCGGCGCGCGATGTCCGGGGTCGGGGAGTGAACATCCGCATTCTGGCCGCGGTGCCGCAGGTAGTGGTCCATGAGCACGATCGCCAGCATGGCCTGCGCAATGGGGGTGGCGCGCAGCCCGACGCACGGATCGTGCCGGCCGGTCGTGACCACCTGCACCGCCTGGCCTTGCAGATCGATCGTGCGGCCCGGCACCTGGATGCTGGAAGTCGGTTTCAGCGTCAGGTGCGCCACCACGTCCTGTCCCGAAGAGATCCCCCCGAGGATGCCCCCGGCGTGGTTGCTGGTGAAGCCCTCCGGGGTGAGCTCATCGCGATGCTCGCTGCCGCGCTGGGCGGCGGCCGCCGTGCCGGCGCCGATCTCGACCGCCTTGACGGCGTTGATGCCCATCAGCGCCCCGGCGATGTCCGCATCGAGCCGGCCGAAGACCGGCTCGCCGAGACCGGGGGGCACACCGGTCGCCACCACCGTGACCTTGGCGCCGATCGAATCCCCGGCTTCGCGCAGCGTCCAGATCAGCGCCTCGAGCTCCCCGAGGCGCGCCGGATCGGGGCAGAAGAACGGATTGCGGCCGGCGAACGACACGTCCCGCGGCTCGAGCACCAGGGAACCGATCTGGCTGAGATAGCCGTGCGTCCGCACGCCGAGCCGCGTCGCCAGATACTTGCGGGCGATGGCACCCGCCGCGACACGCATCACGGTCTCGCGCGCCGAGGAGCGTCCGCCGCCGCGGTAGTCGCGCCCGCCGTATTTCTGCTGGTACGTGTAGTCGGCATGCCCCGGCCGGAACCGATCCTTGATCTTCTCGTAGTCGCGCGAGCGCGCATCGGTGTTCTCGATCAGCAGTCCGATCGGAGTACCGGTGGTGCGCCCCTCGAACACGCCGGAGAGGATGCGCACCTGGTCGCTCTCGCGCCGCTGGCTGACGAATTGCGAGGTGCCGCTGCGGCGCCGGTCGACATCCTGCTGCAGGTCGGCCTCGGTGAGCTCGAGTCCCGGCGGACAGCCATCGACGATGGCGCCGAGCGCAGGACCGTGACTCTCCCCGAAAGTGGTCACCGTGAAGAGCTTGCCTATCGTGTTGCCGGACATGTGGAGCCTCGAATGATCCCTCGAGCGGCCGCGACCGGCCTGCCGCCGCGCGGTGCGCACGCGTGCAGCTGCTCGGCCGTCAGCAGAAACACACCGCCGCCGCCGCGCTCGAACTGGAGCCACAGGAAAGGAAGCGATTTGAACGAGCGGCGCACCGCCCGCTCCGTATTGCCGACCTCGACGACGAGTATGCCCCCGGGAAGCAGGTGCGCGCCGGCCTGCCGAAGCAGGATCCGCACCGAATCGAGCCCCGCCCGGCCGGCGGCGAGCGCCAGCGGCGGCTCGTGGCGGTATTCGGGCGGCAGGCTCGCGAGTTCCCGCTGGCCCACGTAGGGTGGATTGGAGACGATGATATCGTAGCGCTCGGTGCCGAGCGCGCCGAAATGGTCGCCGCGGATCAGCCGCACCCGCCGGCCCACGCGGTGTCGGCGCACGTTGAGCGCGGCGACTTCGAGCGCCTCGGCGGAAATGTCCACCGCATCGACCCGTGCGCGGGGGAACGTCCGGGCGCAGGCGATGGCGATGCAGCCCGAGCCGGTGCCCACGTCGAGCACCCGGCGCACGCTCCGCGGATCGATCCAAGGCGCAAAGCGGCGTTCGATGAGCTCGGCGATCGGCGAGCGCGGGATGAGCACCCGGGGATCGACCTGAAAGGCGAGCCCCGCGAACCACGTCTGGCCGGTGAGGTAAACCGCGGGAATCCGCTCCCGGATACGCCGCGTGAGCAGCGCTTCGACGCGCTGCTGCGCGGCCGGGCCGATGCGGCGCGCGTATACCGCGGCGTCGGTCTGCGACAGCCCCAGAGCATGCAGCACCAGCGTCGCCGACTCGTCCCAGGCGTTGTCGGTTCCATGGCCGAAGAAAACCCCGGCGCGCTGCAGCCGGCGCGCGCCGCGCTCGATGAGCGCGCGCACCGGCAGCGTGCGGCGCCGAGTCTGCGGCCCGCGGCCGCCGCTGCGGGCGCTGCGCACCCGGGCACTGTGGGATACTGCACTCATGTCATCTCGAATCTTCTGGGCCATGGTGGCGCTGGCGTGTCTCGCCGCCGCGTTCGCAGGGTACCGGCTCGCCGGCAGGCCGGACAACCCGCAAGCGGCCCTCTCCCCCGGCACCTGGCTGCCGCACGCGCGGCGCATCGAGCCGTTCCGCCTGACCGACAGCCAGGGCCGGCCGTTCACGCAGGCCAATCTGCAGGGTCATCTCAGCCTGGTGTACTTCGGCTTCACTCATTGTGCCGACGAGTGTCCGGACACGCTCGCCCTGCTGAGCCGCGTGGTGCGCGCCGCGCGCCTGCCGCAGCTGCAGGTGCTGTTCGTGACCATCGATCCGAAGCGCGACACCCCCGCCGTACTGGCCGCCTACCTGCGCCGCTTCGATCCGGATTTCATCGGTCTGACGGGCGATGCGGCCCGGATCGACGCGCTCGCCCGCAGTCTCGGCGTCGCCACCGGCGCGATCGGCATTCCGGGCGGCGGCGAGACCTTCGAGCATACCGTGGCGCTGTTCCTGTTCGACGCGCAAGCCCGGGAAGCCGCGGTGTTCATGCCGCCGTTCCACGCCCGGCGCGTGGCCGAGGTCCTGCGGCGCGTGGCGCGGCGCCTCGCCAGCACCTGAGACCCGGAGGTCCGAACCCCGATGAATGGCGTCACGGAATCCCCGGGGCTGCGCGCGCGGCTGTTCGTCGCGCTGCAACGCCTGTTGCCACAGCACCTGCTGTCGCGGCTGGCGCACCGGCTCACCCGCAGCCGCCTGCGGCCGCTGAAAAACGCACTGATCAGCGCTTTCGTGCGCCATTTTCAGCCCGACATGAGCGAGGCGGCCGAGCCCGAGCCGCTGCGCTACGCGAGCTTCAACGCGTTTTTCACCCGCAGCCTGCGCCCCGGCGCACGCCCCTTCGATCCGGATCCACGGGCGCTCGGCTCGCCGGTGGATGGCACGGTGAGCCAGATCGGGCAGCTCAAAGGCGGACGGATCGTGCAGGCGAAGGGCCACGATTACAGCGTCGAGGCGCTGCTCGGCGGCCCCTCGCCGTGGGTGGAGCGCTTCACCGACGGGGCGTTCGCCACGCTGTACCTGGCCCCCTCCAACTATCACCGCATCCACATGCCCCTGGGCGCCGCCCTGCGGGCCGGCTGGTACGTGCCGGGCCGGCTGTTCAGCGTCAACGCCACGACCAGCGCCGCGCTCGCCGGCCTGTTTGCCCGTAACGAGCGGGTGGCGCTGATGTTCGAGCAGGGGCCGCTCGCATTGGCCGTGGTGCTGATCGGCGCATTGTTCGTCGGCAGCATGAGCACGGTGTGGCACGGAGACGTGACGCCCCGCCGTCCGCGCGTCCCCGGCGCGCTGGCGCTGCCGGCCGCGCCGGGACCGTGGCTCGAGAAGGGCATGGAGCTCGGCCGCTTCAACATGGGCTCGACGGTCATCGTGCTGCTGCCGCGAGAAACGCTCGCGTGGCTGCCTCAACTCGCCCCGGGCAGCGCCATCCGCGTCGGACAGACGCTCGGATGGCTGACCGCGGCGGCCGAGCGGCGCGCGTGACCGGCCGCGACTGGCAGCCGACCGCGGGCCGGGCGACGCTCGAGCGGCGCGCCGGACTGCTGGCGCGAACCCGTCGTTTCTTCGCCGATCGAGGCGTGCTCGAGGTGGACACTCCGTTGGTGATCAACACCCCGGTGACGGACGTGCACCTTCACTCCGCCCGCGTGCGCTTCGATGCCACCGGTGACTCCACGGCCACGCAACCGTACTTCCTGCAGACCTCGCCGGAATACGCGATGAAGCGCCTCATCGCGAGCGGCGTGGGAGACATTTACCAGGTCTGTCACGTGGTGCGCGCGCTCGAGCGAGGCCGGCTGCACAATGCGGAATTCACGCTCATCGAGTGGTATCGGCTGGGCTTCAGCCTGGAGCGGCTCATGGACGAGCTCGAGGCGCTGGTGCGGGCGCTGCTCGCGCCCGGCGGAGCGGCGCGCCGCACGGAGCGGCTGTCCTATCGGGATGCGTTCCTCAGGGAACTGGCGATCGACCCGCTCACGGCGGGCACCGAAGCGCTCGGGCGCGCGGCACGGGAAGCCGGATTTCGCGCCGCAGGCGCCGATCGTGACGAGCTGCTGGAGTTCCTGATGGGCGTGCGGATCGGACCGCGGCTGGGACAGCAGGGTCTGACGTTCGTCTACGGCTATCCGGCCAGCCAGGCGGCGCTCGCCCGGATCGATCCGGCCGACCCGCGCACCGCGCAGCGCTTCGAGCTGTATTGCGACGGTGTGGAACTGGCCAACGGCTTCGATGAGCTGGCGGACGCCGACGAACAGCGCGCGCGCTTCGAGCACGATCTCGATGCGCGTCGCCGCCTGGGACTCCCGGTCTGCGGGCTCGACGAGCGGCTGCTCGCGGCGCTGCAGGCGGGTCTGCCGCAGTGCTGCGGAGTGGCGCTCGGGTTCGACCGTACGCTGATGCTCGCGGTCGGCGCCGCGCACATCGACGAGGTGCTGCCCTTTCCCATCGAGCGGGCCTGAGTCGACCGCCCGGCCGCTCGCGCTACTGCTTGGCGCGCGAGACGTACTGCCCGGTGCGCGTGTCGATGCGGATGCTCTCTCCCTGGTCGATGAACAGCGGCACCCGCACCACCGCTCCGGTCTCGAGTTTGGCCGGCTTCTGACCGCCGGTGGCGGTATCGCCACGCAGTCCCGGATCGGTCTCGACGATCTTGAGCTCCACGTGCGCCGGCGGGCTGACCAGCAGCGGCTCACCGTTCCACAGCGTCACGATGCACACGATGCCTTCCTTCAGCCACTGGGCGTTCTCGCCCACCGCGGACTTGCCCGCGGTGTACTGCTCGAAATTGTCGGGCACCATGAAATGCCAGAAATCCCCGTCCTGGTAGAGGTACTGCATCTCGGTGTCGACCACATCGGCGGCCTCGAGCGAGTCGCCTGACTTGAAGGTCTTCTCGATGGTGCGGCCCGTTTTCAGATTGCGCACCTTGATGCGGTTGAACGCCTGGCCCTTGCCGGGTTTGACGAATTCGTTCTCGACCACGGCGTACGGATCGCCGTCGAGCAGGACTTTGAGACCCGAGCGGATCTCCGCGGTAGTGTAGCTGGCCATTTCTTTCTCGCACCCGGAGCGGCACAATGCAGCAGCCCGTCGGACCGATCGACGACGGGCTCCCAAGCCTCTCCGTTCAAAGGGCCGCGTATGATAACGGCATCGGTGCGCGCTCGCCAGCATCCCAGCCTCACGTGGCAGCAGGAGCTCGCCACCGCCATCACCCGCCCCGAGGAGCTTGCCGAGGCGCTCGACCTGCCGGCGCACAGCCTGGCGGCGATCACGGCGGCCGCCGCCGTGTTTCCGCTGCGTGTGCCGCGCAGCTTCCTCGCCCGCATCCGCCGCGGCGATCCGCACGACCCGCTGCTGCGCCAGATCCTGCCGCTCGCCGAGGAACTCGCCGACCATCCCGGCTACGGCGCCGACCCGGTCGGCGAGCAGGCGGCGCTGCGTGCCCCGGCTCTGCTGCACAAATACCGGGGCCGGGCGCTGCTGGTCACCACGGCGAGCTGCGCCGTGCACTGCCGGTATTGCTTCAGGCGGGAATTCCCGTACGCCGGGCGCGGCGGCGGGCCCCGCTGGAGCGAAGCGCTGGCCGAGATCGCCCGGGACCGCTCGCTCGAGGAGATCATCCTGAGCGGCGGGGATCCGCTGTCGTTGAGCAACGCGCGGCTGGCGAGCCTGGTGCGCTCGCTCGCAAACATCCCCCATGTGCGGCGCATCCGCGTACACACCCGCCAGCCGGTCGTGCTGCCCTCGCGCATCGACGCGGGGCTGCTGCAGGGCTTGCGCTCGGCGGCGCTGCCGATCGTGTTCGTGCTGCACGTCAATCACCCCCGGGAAATCGACGCACCGGTGGCGCAGGCCTGCGCGGCGCTGCGTGCCGCCGGCGCGACCGTGCTCAATCAGTCGGTGCTGCTCGCGGGGGTCAATGACGACGCCGACGTGCTCGCGGAGCTCTCCGAGGTGTTGTTTGAGGCCGGCGTGCTGCCTTATTACCTGCACGCCCTCGACCCGGTGCGCGGTGCGGCCCATTTCGCGGTGCCGGACGAGCGCGCCCGCGCGCTCGCCGGTGCGCTCGCCGCGCGCCTGCCGGGCTACCTCGTGCCCCGGCTGGTGCGCGAAACGCCCGGAATGCCGGCAAAGGTCGTGCTGTCGCCCCGCCTGTGACGCGAACGACACCTGCACGGCAGACTGCACGGCAGACGTGTGTTGCCCGCAACGCACGCTCCGGCTGAGCCGGCAGCGCGGCGGCTGTGCGGGATCGCACATAATTGAGAACCGGCGCCGTTCGAGGCCGCACCCCTCCGCTAGAATGTCTCAAGAGCCTGTCGGAATCCGGATGCCCTCGGCTCGGGCGTCACGATTCCGACGGACTTGTCGAGCCTTGTCCGCGCGATCCTCGCGGACGGGGCGGTCACGTCCGGGAGACACCTTGTCCGAGGCCGTTGTTTCCGATCCGCAGGATGTGCCGGCAGGCGCCGCGCACCCGACCGATGCGATCCTGCAGATCCAGGAAGGCATCGTGGTCGATGCCAATCCCGCCTGGATCGGGCTCGCCGGCTCCGGCAGCGACCTGCTCGGACAGCCGGTGATGGATCTGTTCGACGAGCCGTCTCGTCCGGCGCTGAAAGGCGCGCTCGCGGCCTGCGTGCAGGGCCGCTGGAGCGGCCATCCGCTCAAGGCCGGCGTGCTGTGTGCCGACCGCACCGTGAAGAACATCGAGGTCACGCTCGCGCTGTGTGACTCAGCGCAGCAGGGACAGCCCTGCGTTCTGCTCACCGTTGCGATCCGGCCGCGCGATACGCGCGGGCGGATCGAGGAACTCGAGCACGCCGTGCGTCACGATCAGACGACCGGACTGTTGCATCGGCGCGAGCTGCTCGAGGCGCTGCGGGCTCGCCTCGACGTGCCGATTCACGGCGGTGTCAGATGCCTGGCCATGGTGAAAATCGACCGCTTCGCCGCCATCGAGCGCTCCGTCGGAGCCACGGCGAGCGAAGAGGCGCTCGCCGGGTTCGCCCGGAAGCTGAGAGAGACCCTGCATCCGAGCGAGATCGCCGGCCGCTTCGGCGGCGTGCGGTTTCTCGTGTGGCTGCACCGCGGCAACGAACGCGACCTGCAGATCTGGGCGCGCCAGCTGGTGGCCGAGGCCGGCAGGCGTGCCGTGCCCATCAGAGGCAAGACCCTGACGACGACCTGCTCGGTGGGCCTCGCCCTCGTCGCGGCGGGCCTGAAGGACATCGATGCCGGGATCGCGGCCGCGACCGAAGCCTGCGTCAAAGCGGCCCAGCGCGGCGGCAACCAGGCGCTCGCCTCCTGGGGCACCGACGGCGGCCCGGTTGCCTACGACGAGATCTGGATCAAACGCATCAAGGGGGCGTTGCTCGAGAACCGCTTCCGCCTGGTGAAGCAGCCCGTGGCGAGCCTGCGCGGCGGCGATCCGCGCATGTTCGACGTGCTGCTGCGCATGCTCGACAGTCACGGCAAGGAAGTGCTGCCCGGGGAATTCCTGCCGGCGGCCGAACGCAACGACCTGCTGAAGAACATCGACCGCTGGGTGGTCAGCACGTCGCTGTCGCTCGCCGCCGAACAACGGCCGGCCTGCCTGTTCGTGCGGCTCTCCAAGGACACGGTGCAGGATGCCTCGTTCATCCCCTGGCTCGACGGCCACATCCGCTCGACCCGCGCCGATCCGCAGCGCGTCTGCTTCCAGGTGACCGAGGCGATCTGCGCCGCCCACCCCCACGTCAGGGCTCTGGCCGAAAAGCTGCGCCAGTGGGGATTTCGCTTCGCGCTCGAGAGCTTCGGCTCGGGCAGCCACTGTCTGGCGCTGCTCGAATCGATGCCGCTCGATTTCGTCAAGATCGACGGCTCGCTGGTGCAGGTGCTCTCGCGCGACAAACAGCGCCAGCAGCACGTGCGGGCGCTGACCGAAATGGCGACCGAGCGGCGCATCCGCACCATCGCCGAGCGGGTCGAGGACGCCAACACCATGGCGGTGTTGTGGCAGCTCGGCGTCGAATACATCCAGGGCTATTTCGTCAACGCCCCGGAGGATGTGGTGTTGAAGGGGGAGCGCACCGTGTCCGTCGGGCACACCTGAGGCGGGTGAGCGGAGCGCGACGGCGTCGGGATCGGCCGCCGCGAGTCCGCCACCGCGAGTCCTCAGCCGGGCGTCGCGGCCGGCAGGGCTTCCAGGCGGTCGATGGCGCGCGGCCAGCCGCGCGGCAGCAGCGTGCCCCGCTGGGCGCGCTCGCCGCGGTAGGCCAGCAGCTCTTTCCATTCCAGGACTTTCTGCCGCTCGCCCGACCAGAGCACGAGGCTGCCCTTCGGCGCCACCACCGCGACCGCCGCGAGCAGCTCCTCGCGCGCAGCGGCCTTCCTCCCCGGGATGTCGTACAGCTTGTTGCCCTTGCCGCGCGGCATCTGCGGCACCTCGCCCACGGGGAACGCGAGCAGCTTGCCCTCGCTGCTCACCGTCACCACCAGGGCATCGGGCGAAGGCACCGGCGCCGGGGGCAACGCCAGAGAATGCTCCGGCACGTTGAGCACCGTCTTGCCCGCGCGCCGCTCGGTGATCAGCTCCTTCAGCGGCACGACGAACCCGTAGCCCGCGTCGCTCGCGAGCAGCCACAGGTCCTCCGGCTCACCCATGATGACGCCGGAGAACCGCGCGCCGTCGGGCGGATTCAGCCGTCCCGAAAGCGGCTCGCCCTGACCGCGGGCCGAGGACAGCGAGTGCGCCGCGAGCGAGTACGTCCGGCCGGTGCTGTCGAGAAACACGGCCGGCTGCAGGCTGCGCCCGCGCGCCAGCGCCTGGAAGGCATCGCCACTCTTGTACGACAGCGAGCGCGGCTCGATGTCGTGTCCCTTGGCCGCCCGCACCCAACCGCCGGTCGAGAGCACGACGGTCACCGGCTCGTTGGCGATGAGCGTCGTCTCGTCTATCGCCTGGGCCGCCTCGCGCTCGATGATGCGGGTGCGGCGCGCATCGCCGTGCTTGTCGGCGTCGGTGCGGATTTCGGCGGCCACCAGGCGCTTGAGCTTCGCCTCGCTCGCCAGCAGCGCCTCGAGCTCGCGCCGCTCGGCGGCGAGCGCCCGCTGCTCCTCGCGGATCTTCATCTCCTCGAGCTTCGCCAGGTGGCGCAGCCGCGTGTTGAGGATCTCCTCGGCCTGCTCGTCGGAGAGCTTCAGGCGCTTCATGAGCACGGCTTTCGGCTCGTCCTCGCGCCGGATGATGCGGATCACCTCGTCGAGATTGAGAAAGACGACGAGCAACCCCTCGAGGATGTGCAGCCGCCGGCTCACCTTCTCCAGGCGGTGTCCGAGGCGGCGTCTGACCGTGGCCACGCGGAACTGCAGCCACTCGCCGAGAATGCTCTTCAGTCCGAGCACGCGCGGCCGGCCGTCGAGTCCGATGATGTTGAGGTTGACCCGGTAGTTGCGCTCCAGATCGGTG
>JAJYTX010000042.1 GCA_021792815.1 Pseudomonadota bacterium | reverse complement strand
CGGCCTCCCACGCGGCCCTGATCGAGAAGGCCGATCCGTTCGCGGCGGAACTGCTCGCGCTGATCAGCGGGCTCGCGGAAATCGTGCTGTTCCGGGTCACGATGGAGCATTGCGCGAGCGCCTCCGGAGCTCATCCGCCCCCGGCCCCGCTGATCATCGCCTCGCTGCTCGACTCGCAATCGTGCGTGCTCGCCTGGCGGATCGGCGCCGCGTGGCAACTCTCGGCGCCGGCGGTGGCCGCGCTCGAAGAGCAGGCGATCGCGCGCACCTCAAGACCGGCGACGCCGCTCGGCCGCTCGCTGCGCTTCGGACGGCGTGCCGGAGCGCTTGCGCTGCTGTACGGCAATCGCCTCATAGACGACACGACCGTGAAAGAATCGCTGCCGGAAACCGGCCAATGGCCCAAGCACCTCGATCGTGTGCTCACCCGGCTGCTCTATCAGCCCACGGACGACGACGCACCGGCCCGGTCGGCGGCGTAGGGGCGCACCCCCCGATGAGCGCGCGACGGACCGGACGTCGGCCGCCGCGAGTCATGCGCCGGCTCCCTCCCCTTACCGACTGAGCAGATCCCCCGGCGTCGGCGGCAGGCGCGGCAGGGTCTGCCGGGGGAACGGTCCGGTCAGCGACCGGAGAAAAGCGGCGATGTCGCTCACCTGGCGCGCCGTCAAGCTGCGATCGAGCTGCGTCGAGGCCATGACCCGGATCGCCTCCGGCAAGGTCTTCACCGAGCCGTTGTGCAGGTAGGGCGCCGTGTACACGAGGTTGCGCAGACCCGGCACCCGCCACACGTTCCGGTCGGCTGGATTGTGCGTCACGGCATAACGTCCCGGGTCCTTCATGAGGTCATACCGGGCGACGTACGGGCTGTGTGGATACATCGGGAATCTGACGAAGAATCCCTGGCCCATCGGCAGCGGCGGACCGCTGAAGTTCGGACCCTGGTGGCAGCCGGCACAGCCGACGGCCGCGAAGGTCTGCATGCCTCGAACCTGCCGTGCCGTGAGCGCACGGTGATCGCCTTCGACGTACCGGTCGTACGCGCTGCCGGGCGTGATCAGCGTGCGCTCGTAGGCGGCAATCGCCTTTGCGGCATTGTCCATCGTGACCACGTCCCCGCGGCCGAACGCCTGCTCGAAATACGGCCGGTAGCCCGCGATGCGCCGGATCCGGTAGAGCACCTCGTGGAGACTCTTCATGCCCATCTCGACGGGGTTATCCGGCGGACCCTTCGCCTGGTCCTCGAGCGTCGCGGCCCTGCCGTCCCAGAATTGCACCGACAGAAACGCCGCATTCCACACCGTCGGGGCGTTACGCCCGCCGCGCTGCGCCCCGACGCCGATGGAAACCGGCCGATGGTCGTCACCACCTTCCGTGATGTTGTGACACGAGAAACACGAGACCGTCCCGGTCGAGGACAGCCGCGTATCGAAGAACAGCATTTTTCCGAGGCGCACCTTCGCCGGCGTCGTCGGATTGTCGGCCGGAGCCGGTGCGACCGCCGGCAGCGCCTGCCAGTGGACCGCGCCCTGGGCGGCTGTCGAACTGCACAGACCGAGCACGCTCGCCGCGGCCGCGGCCATCCATGCGAACAGAGGTTTCATCGGCCCACCCCGTCAACAGCCTCCAGTGGACGGTTGTTCTACCACCGCCGCGCAACCAACGCGATCAGCACAGTTACCTAGCGTTGGCGCGCCGAACCGGCCGCCGCGCGCGCCAAGTCTCAGCGGCCCCGCGCAGGTTGGGTCTCGGGCAGCAGCACTTCGGCGCTGAGGTGCGTGCCGAGAGTCAGTTGATGCGGGATGCAGTTCGACTGGTAGCGGATCCGCCGGGTGGCAAACAGCGGCAGGAAGGTCTCCTTGAACTGCTCGATCAGCTCGCAGTTGCCCTGTTCCTCCAGGCCGGCGTTGCTCGGCATCAGCACCACGTTCTGCCAATGCGCCGCGACCACCGGGCCGGCCTTGCCACCGTGTTCCGAGGCGGCCGGCACCAGCACCTGCATCGTGACCCTCACGCCGGGGAAAGGCTCTACTCCGGCGAGCCGGGTGCATCCGTACGGGCGTACGCGCAGGTTGCGGGCGCCGAGCTTCTCGAGCATGCGCTCGATCTGATCGCGCAAGCCATCGCAGGAGTAGCGGGTCGTGAAGCCCTGGTAGACGAAGCTCACCTGCCGCGACGCCCAGACCGCCTCGACGCTCCCCGGCGCCGCGGCCAGCGCCGGCAGCGTGCCGAGCAGGACGACGGCGGCCATCCCGTACAACAAGGCTTTGACGCGCATGGGAACATCCTCCTCGGGGCGTGTCTGAACGTCATCATCCGCTGGACGAGCGGCATACACGCTCCAACCCCAGGCTGGCACGCTACAGCGGACGCCGTGACCGCGCAAGATCGCACTTGCCGCAGTCGTGGGGGGCTGGGCCGCATGGCCCGGCGCACCGCTGCGCCATGCGCCTCACCACGGCCGCCGCCCGCCCCGGCGAGCCAGCCGCGCACGCTCTGAAACGTCGCGCGCCGCCTCGAGGAGCGCTCAGAACGGGCAGACCCGCTCGTGCAGCAGGGGCGCCGACTTGATCCAGAGGCGCGCGCCGTCCGGCCCGGCGCGGGCATGCAGGGCCATGCCGGCCGGCAGCCGCAGCCATGACCAGCGCTGAAACGTATCCTGTCCGTCGGAAAACGATCCGGACAACACCAACAGCTCCAGGCCGTGTGGATTGGCCGGCTCCACCCCGGCGCCGGCGCGCCAGTCCTCCAGCCTGACTTGCTCGTGCGCGCTTGCAAACAGGATGACGGCCGAGCCGGCCGCGGCGGCGAGCTCGCTTCGCCCGCCTTCGCCGGGCGCGCGGACCAGGTGCTCGCGATCGTCGCTGCGAAATTGCCAGAGTTTCACGAAGATCGTGCAGCCGTGCTCGCTGCCGGGGGCATGCCCCGACCCCGGCGGGTTCCTGACGTAGGTGCCCGCCGGAAAATCGCCGCTCTCGTCCTGAAACGTACCCTCGAGAACCAGGAACTCCTCGCCGCCCGGATGGACGTGGCGCGCAAATCGGCTCTCAGGGGCATAGCGGACGATGGAGGTCGCGCGGGCCTTCTCCCCGCCGATACGAAACAACATGCGGCGCTCGACGCCCTTTGACGGACTCGGCACCCAGCCGAGGCTGCCGGCATGCACCACGGTCCGAACGCCCAGATCCGCATTCAGCAGCATCGTGTCCTCGAATCCCCTGCGCACCAGGGCCGGGCCGCCCCGGCCACCGCCCGATCATACTCCCGGGTTAAGCCGCATTCGAGCGGCGCGCTGGCGAACCCAGCCGGACGCGACGCACCGCGCCGCAGCCCCGCAGGCTGTGCCCGCCGCGCGCCCGATACCACTCAGGGACGTCTGCTGAAACGGACCGGTTGCACGAGATCCGGTGTGCCGAAACCCGCCGGGCGCGCGTCGGCATCGCGGAAGCAAAGTGTCCAGAACCGCTGCAGGCTTTGCAGCCTGTGCATCGGGCCGCTGGCTGAGGCAACGGAGGCGCCTGCCGTGGCGGCGCTCGCAGCGGCCTCGGGACGCGCCGGCGGCGGCGCAGCGCCCTCACGGCGGCCCCGCAAAGCTCACCGGCTGCACCAGCGCCGGCGTGCCGAACTCCACCAGTTGCGCATTCGAGTGCTGAAAGTAAGCCTGCCAGAACAATTGCAGGCTCTGAGCCAGATGCTGGTTGTCCGCGCCAGCAGGTGCTGCGCGCGCCGCCGCGGCAGCTAATGTGGACCGGCCAACGGTCGTTTGTGGCCGCGCGACGGCATTTCCCAGAGCTCGATGGGCTTTGATGGCCGGCGGATGGTTCTGAGCCGCCGATTTCCTGAACCCGTTCAGCGCCAGCCTGCGGCTTTTCGGCAGACCGCCTGCGTCCAAGTCATAAGCGAATGCCAGGTTGAATCCGTTCTTCCATCCCGCCCGGCTCGCTCCCGCGGCCGATTTTCTGTACCACTGTCGCGCCAGCCCCGGGCTTTTCGGCCGATCGTCTGCTCCAGTTCTATAATCGACTGCGAGGCTGAATTCGGCCCTCCAGTATCCCTGCTCGGCCGACTTCCCATACCACTGTCCCGCCAACCTCGGGTTTACCGGCAGGCCGTCTTTGCCAAAGTGATAACAGTATGCCAGGTTGTATTCTGCCCGCCGATATCCCTGCCCGGCCGATTTCATGTACCACCGTGCCGCCCGCTCCGGGTTTTTCGGCAAGCCACCTTCCCCCACATCGTAATACACGCCCAGGTCGTATTCCGCCTTGGCATTTCCCTTCTCGGCGAGCGCCATGATCCTCGAAAGTGGCGGGGATGTCTGCGCATGCGCGACTGCCGCAAGACTCATCATGACCGCCGCGAGCAGCGCAAGTGCCGAGGACAGGACCGCCGCACCGCGACGTTCGGCGCGCGTCACGCGCACTCGTCTGCCGGAGGCGCCGAGGACGGCCAAGACGGCGCCGCTCATGGCGAGACCCCTGCGCCCAACACGAAGACTCGTGCGCCACCGAAGTTCGGCATCAGCCCGGCCTTGCGCACCGCCTGCACCATCTGCCCGGGATCTGCCACCCCCTGGCTGAAGTTGCCGAGCTTTGAGTCCTCGATGCCGTCGGTCACGAGAAAGAGCACCTTCTGTGTGGCCGGATCGTCCGCGATCGCCGGCGCCACCTGTTTCAGTGAGAACAGAATGTCATTGGCCTCGCCGGCGCCGCCGGCGGCCGCACCCATCGCGTGCTGCACGGTGGTATCCGCCATGCGCAGCGCGTAAATCGCCTGGTCCCGCATGCAGCTGTTGAATCCCGAGAGCGAATTCATCGGCACATGGTCGTGCTCCCGGGCGGTGAGCGGACTCTCGATGATCCCGGTGTACAGCGGCCGCAGGTAATGATGGGTCGTTTCGCGGGAAAATTCGCTGATGACGAATTCCGTGTCCGGCCCGAGCGCGTGGTTGATATTCTCGATGACCGATTTCTGCAGCGCCGGACCGAGTGGTGCCGCCTGATCGATGAGCACGTAGAGCAGCCGCTGCGGCGGTGAGCTGCGGAAGGTGTAATGGCTCGCCGTGTAGCAGCTGGGAATCTGATTGAACAGCCCGGCCTGC
The DNA here is from genome assembly GCA_021792815.1 of Pseudomonadota bacterium. Next base: position 6,448 of record JAJYTX010000042.1, on the reverse strand, counting down.
GCCCGGGGTAACGCGGCGCACAGCAGCAGCGCCGCCATCAGTGCAAACCCTCTCGTGTGCATGGTTGGTCTCTCGTGTCTTGCCTCGAAATGGATGGTTCCTGAGCGCATGCCGCCTCGCGTCGAGGCGATTTCAGACTGTATCGGAGCCGAACCGCCCGTGCGTGACGCGCGCGGCTTGCGCATCGGGCATCCTGCGCGACCCACGGATCGATGGTTCATTGGCGCGTTGTTTGTCGCGCAAAGGTCGCTCAGCGAAGCCCTCAGCGAATCCATGTTGGTACCGGACCGTGCGCGGACGGTCATTCTTTGAACAGGTCTTCCGCCAGCGCCTGCACCCGTGCGCGCTCGTCCTTGATCTGATTGAAGAAATCGAGCAGCTTCATCTGTTCGGCGCTGCCGAGCCCCTGGGAGATCTGCCTGAAGCGGTCCTTGCGAGCCGCGGAGTCCCCCAGCGCGTAGATCTCCTGCGCGGCGGCGCGCAACTCGTCATCGCTGGCGCCGATTCGGGCGAGCGCCGGTGCAACGGAGAATGCCGCCTGAGCGGGACGTGCGGCCGGTGCGGGGCGCGGCGTGTCGGCGGTCTTGATCATTCCCGCCAGGTCTTCCTGACCGAGCTTGTCGGCCTGGCGGCGGTTATAGAACGTGAGGAACGACACGCGGGATGGGTTTTTTGCATATTCGGAAACGCTTGCGACGAGGTACTGGCGGAGCTCGGCGAGACGGGATTCGGCGCAGTTCAGATACGGCGAGCCGATGCTGCGGACATACGTTTCGTAATGGGATTCGCCGCGGGTGAGCCGGTACGCCTGCTCGCCATCGGCAAGAAAGGCGTGCTCGTACGAGAACAGAAAGCCGGCGGCCTGCGTCATGATGTAGATGAACGACAGCAGCGCGGCGGCGCCGAAGCCCTGGCCGGCATGCTCGCGCGCGATCTCGTGGGCGACGCGATCACGCGCCTGCTGCTGGGCCTGCTCGACGGCCGGCGGCAGCGGCGGCGCGGACGAGCCGGTGTTCAGGTTCGCGAACGGGTTACTGCCGGAGGAGGAGACGCCGTGCTGCTCCAGGTGCACGACCTGATGGGTTTCGGCTTCCTTGATGCCTTCCCAGCGGATGTAGAAAATGAACGCCAACGCGGCGGCCAGCACCCCGATGCTCGCAACGGTCGGCCAGAACGAGCCGCGGTCACGCGGACCCTTCGACACCCGCGCCACGAAGCGGACCTCGGGTTTCTGCTCCGCGTCGGCCTCCTGCGGCATCGACAGCGAGATCGGTCGCACGTGATCGAGGCTGGTCTGGTCCTTCCCGGCGGTGATGGCATTGAACAGAACCGCCTTTTTGTAGGATTGCCCGGCGGCATGCGTCATGATCAGCATGCCGAAGGCGAAGGCGAAGGCGATGATCCATCCGACATAGCTGATCTGGGCGGCGGACATCTCCTGTGATACCCAGGGCGCGAGCAGAAAGCCCGTGCCGGCCGCCTCGGCCAAAGTCAGGGCCAGCAACAGCAGGTGCTGCCAGAAGGCCATCGGGCGCGTGCCGGTTTGGTAGGAGTGCACCAGGTAGGCGTAGGCGTTCTCGAACACCGGTTTCGAGGAAACGTTTTCCGCAAAAGCGGCGTAGTAGTCGTTGCACAGCCGCAGTTCCGGGTCCGGCATCCCGGCCGGATCGTCGCGCCAGGCATTGCCGGTCACGCTCTGCGTGTCGCTCTTCAACTGCGAGAGCTTGCCGATCTGGCCGAAAAGTCGCACCGGAAAGGCGTACAGCAGGTCGAACAGTTGCGCTTTCATCGGTTCACCCCCGTGCACGTCCGACATGAGCGATCGGCATCGACCGAGGCGACCGTGTACGCATGACGTGAATCACTGGTGGATCGTGAACGTGGAGGTCGCGAGGTAACTCTGGCCGAGCAACGGATAGTAGATGCGCGTCGGCGCGCTGGCGGCATGCATCGGCACGAACAGGTCCATGCACTGGATCGGCCCACCGAGGAACATCCGGTACAGGGTACCGCGCGAGCCGCGGTAGACGTTGACCGGCACGAGCCGCGAGTAGGTCGGCTGGCGCTCGTGATACCGGGCGTAGTCGCGATAGATGTCGATTCTCGGATCGGGCACCGGCAGGCCGGCGGCCTTCGGCACGTACGCGTCGAGGATCGCCACCAGGTTGCCGTGCGGCTCGCTCAGCCAGGGAGCGCCGTAAAAGCCCGCAACGTCATCCCGCACCGGCAATTTCCGGCCCGAGGACAGATTGCGCACCGCGCTCGCCAGGTGCGGGCGATCGTCCGTACAGGCGCCGACCCGCTCGCGAGCGTTACTCGCGTGCGCGGTGCGAATGAAGCTGAACATCGAATGGCTGTGCAATCGGCCGAGATCGATCGGCGGCTCCCGGCCCTGAAACGGCGCCCCGCCGAAGTCGTATGCCCCGGGCGGCAGGGCGACAGGCGGCGCAGCGGCCTCGGCGACGGCAACCGGCGCACGTGCCGCAGCGGGAGGGGCCGTCCGATGCTCCACCTTCCGTGCCAGGCGTTGCGCGCGGGACTTCAGCCTCTGCAAAAACGACACGTGCGCACCGGCAGGCGGTGGCTCGCCGCCGCTGCCGTGCCCGGACGTTTCTGCCGCACTGGATGTCGTCTGCGGTGTCGCACGGTAGGCGACGCCGGTGAAATCCGCGGGGTTTGCCGTCCTCAGGGCAAGATAGCGCTTCAGCTGTCCATCCGAGGCCACGTCGACGATCTGAACGCGGCGGTTTTCCTGCCGCCCGCGGGCGGTCGCATTGCTCGCCACCGGCAGCGCATCTGCCGCGCCCTGATAATAGATATTTCCACCGGGTACGCCGCTCGCCGCGAATATCTGCGCGACCGCGCGGGCCCGATCGGTCGAGAGCTGCAGCGCCCCATAGGGGTTCGAAGTCTGAGCGGCATGCGCCACGATCAGCACCTTGCGCTGCTCGGCGGCGGCGAGCGCCGCCGGCGGGGCGTGCGGCCCGAGAGAGGCGATCAGCTCATGCGGGGTGTATTGCGCGGCGATCTGCGCGAGATAGCCACGCGCACCGGGGACCAGAGCGGCCGAATGCGGCTCGAAGATCGCCCCCTGATCCTGGATCTGCACATCCAACCCGACCGTGTGCTTGCCGCTGATCCCCAGTTTGCCCGGGGTGATCCGGGCGCTCGCGAGCTCGAGATGATCCTGCTGGGCGATGCGGTACAGCGCGCAGCGCCGCGCGTCGACGCTGTGACCGATCAGCCCCCCGACCGTCGCGCCGATCGCCGCGCCGAGCAGCGTGCCTTTGCCGCCTTTCTCGAGGCGATGGCCGACGAAGGCACCGACCACCGCGCCGGTGACGATGCCGATGTCGCTGTCGTTGTTTGAACAGGGATTGGGATTGTCGAACAGGTTGGTGACATGGTGCTGCAGGGTGGAGAGAAACTGCGGCTCGCGCACTCCCGAGCTGCTCACGCAGCCACCCGCACCGAGCAGACTCGCAACGCACAGGCCGGCGAGAACCGCCCGCGCCCGCAGCTTCATCGCAGCCCCCCGTGGCGACGATCCGCAGCCCTCCCATGCATCCCACCTGCCCCCCGCAACATCGTGCTCATCCCCCGCTTCGTCTTGTGTCTGCCGCGGCGCATGCGCGGCCCGGCATACGCGCTATCGTTGCGGAGCGCCGCCTCGGGGCGCAACCCCACGAATGGGGGGATGCCCCGACCGGCCGCTGCCGGCGGACCCGAGCTGGAATCACCGCCTCTGGAATCACCGCCTGCATTTGTCATTTGTCATCAGCGCACCGATTCGGTAGATTTCCGCCCATAACGCATCGCGGCGTGTCCGTCGTCAGCAAAGGGGCCGGCCACAGACCGCGCAGGGCACGGTCCGATGACGCTCGGCGTCGGGTAATGGCATGCACATCCTGCTGGTGGATGATCACGCGTTGTTCCGCGCCGGACTGCGGCTGTTGCTCGGCTCGCTGTGCCCGCAGGCCCGTATCCTCGAGGCCGGTTGCATCGAGGATGCCCTCGGACACCTGCATCACCACGATGATGTCCGGGTCTGTCTGCTCGACCTCGACCTCAAGACCGACCAGGGTCTGCCGGCCATCGAGTGCATGCGTCAATGCGCACCTGCGGCCGCCGTGGTGATCGTCTCGGCGGCGGACGACCCGGTCACGGTGCGCGCATGCATCGAAGCGGGCGCCATGAGTTACATTACCAAGAGCTCCCCGCCCGAGGTGCTCACTCGCGCGCTGCAGCGTGTGCTGGCCGGAGAGGTATTCCTGCCGCGCAGCGTCCAGCCCGACGGGGACGACGCCGCGCCCGGCGGCCGGAATCTGACCAGACGCCAGCTGGATGTGCTCGCGGCGCTCAGCCGCGGGCTCTCCACCAAGCTGATTGCCCGGGAACTCGCCCTTTCCGAGCACACCGTCAAGGAATACCTGTCCGACATCTTCCGTCTTCTCGAGGTCCGCAACCGCACCGAGGCGGTCATCAAAGCCAGCCGCCTGGGGCTGCGCGCCCATGCATGAGCCGGCGCCCGCCGACGGCGCACGGCGCGCGGAACTGCGCGACGAGCTGCTCAGTCTGCACACGCGCATTCTGCTGCGCATGCCGCTGTTCGAGGCGGCACTGGTCGGGGCGATCGGTTGGATCGTATTGCCCGACGTCCGCTTGCCGCTGTTTCTCGCCTGGGCCGGGCTTGCCTTCGGGGTGGAATGCGTGCGGGCCGCGGCGGCGCGCTGGGCGCAGGTGTCCCTCGCTTCGAGCCCTCCCCCGTACATCCACCAGCTCTTCATGGCGCTCGATGCGCTCGCCGGACTTGCGACCGGCATGGCGGCCGTGCTGTTCATCCCTCACATACCGCTCATCTCCGAGGCAATCCTGGAGACGACGCTGTATGCGGTCGCGGGCGCGGGTGTCGCGGTCGCAGTGTCATCGAAACGCCTGGTCGCCGCCTACTCCTCCGCGGTGCTGATTGCCTCCGCCATCGCCTGGAGCACCGCGCATCCGCCGCAGGCGCTGTTGGTGGGCGCGCTCACGGCTCTCTACTGGATCTTCCTCATCACCGTATCCGCCGACAGCGAGCGGCTGCTGCGGCGCTCCATCGACATCCGCCACCAGCGCGACGAGGCACTGCGTCAGCTCGAACAGCGCAACCGGGAGATGCAACAGGTCGCCGCTCGGGCCGAGCATGCGGCGCTGACTCGGGCGCGGGTTCTGGCGGCCGTGAGCCACGATCTGCGCCAGCCGCTGCACGCGCTGTCGGCATACAGCGCGCTGTTGCTCGCCAACCCGACCGCCGAGTCGCTGCAGGAGGCGGGCCACAACATCGACACCCTGGTGCGCTCGCTCGGGGAGATTCTCGGCGAGCTGTTCGACCTGTCGCGGCTGTCCACCGGCGGCTACCGCCTGCAGCATGAGCCGTTCTCGCTGGATCGCCTGATCGCGGGCGTGTGCGCGGAGTTCACGCCCGTCGCCACCGCCAAGGGCCTCGCGCTCACCTCCCGGGTGGCACCCGTGCAGCTCATCGGCGATGCGAGCGCGGTGGGCCGGATCGTGCGCAATCTGCTCGACAATGCGCTCAAGTATACCGAGCGGGGACAGGTCGGCGTGACGCTCACACAGGCCGGCGGCGAGGCGCTGCTCGAGGTGAGCGACACGGGCCGCGGCATTGCGCCCGATGAGCATCAGCGCATATTCGATGAGTTTTATCGGATAGAAGGCAGCGGCGAGCAAAACCCGCAGGGCGTCGGTCTCGGCCTCTCGATCGTCAAGCATCTGTGCGAGCTGATGCATGCGCGCATCGAGCTGCACTCGAGGCCCGGAGAGGGAACACGGTTCACGGTGACGCTGCCGTCGGTGCACGCCGGACCGGGTACGGCTGCCATCCTGCGCTCGATCTACCGCGGCCGGCAATCCTGGAACGGGGCGCGGGTCTACGTCGTGGATGACGACGCGGCGGTACGCGCCAGCACGCGTGCGCTACTGACCCTGTGGGGGTTTCGGGTGCACTGCGCCGCTGAGGCCACCGAGCTCACCGCGCTCTTCGCCGAGCACGGCCGGCCGGATCTGATGCTGATCGATCTGCGGCTGCCTCACGGCCAGGATGGCGCGGCGATCGCGGCGCAGGCGCGCGGCACCTACGGCGCCTTCCCCGTCCTGATCGTCACGGGTGAGACCGCGGAGTCCGCATTGCGGTCCGCTCGCGAAAGCCAGCTGACGGTGTTGCAGAAACCGGTTCCGTTCGACACGCTGTATGCGGCCGTGAGCAGCGCGATGCGGCCGCAGTAGGCGGGGATGCGCCGGGGCCGTTACCGCAGCGCGGACTGTTCCCGCCCGTAGCGCGCAGCCATCTGCTCGAGCGGCAGCGGGCGGATCCGCGCGGCCTGACCGGCCGCCCCGAACGCCTCGAAGCGCGCCCGACACACCTCGCGCGCCGCGACGGTCGCGGCCTTGA
>JAJYTX010000041.1 GCA_021792815.1 Pseudomonadota bacterium | reverse complement strand
CAGGCGCTCGAAGGGATACTCGTGCAGCCGCTCGAGAAGCGGATTCATGGAACGCTCCAGGGTGAGGACCAGCGTGCGCTCAGGCGGCCGCGCGCTGCTCGAGGGACGTGCCGAGGCTGTCGCGCAGGCGCGTGGCGGTCGCCTCGTCGAGGGGCCGGCCCTCGAGGTCGGTGATGTAGAACACGTCCTCCGCGCGCTCGCCCACGGTCATGATCTTGGCCGCCTGCAGCGCGATGCGTTCGGCGGTGAGCACCTTGCCCACGTCGCACAGCAGTCCCGGACGGTCCGCGGCGGTGAGCTCGAGCACCGAGCGGCCGTTGCGCTCATCGACGCTGAGGGCGATCTGGGTCGGGGTGTGGAACAGGCGCACCTGCCGGGGCGCGCGCCGGTGCACCGCCACGGTGTCCTGCGGCCGCTGCAGCGAGCGCCACAGCGCCTGCTCGATCTCCTGCAGCCGGTCATCGTCGGTGATCGGCGCGCCGTCGTCTTCCAGCACGTGATACAGGTCGAGGCTGAAACCATCGCCGGTCGGGGTGATGCGCGCATCGACCACATTGAGGCCCAGCTGGTCGAGCACGGCGGTGGTGCGCGCGAAGCCATGGTGCCGGGCGCGCGTCAGGATCAGCACGGCGGTGGTGCCGCGCACGCTCTGCGGATCGAGCGCCACCAGCGGCTCCTCGCAGAGCGGATCGCGCTCGACGAGCAGCCGCGCATGCCAGGCGAGCTCCTCCGGGGAGTGCTGCAGGAAGTACGCCGGCGAGAAACGCGCCCAGTGACGCTCGATGTCCGCGGTGGGAACGGCGCGCTCGAGCATCAGCTTGCGCGCCGCCTCGCGCGTCTCCTGCACCAGCTGCTCCTGGTCGATCGGTGTTTCGAGCCCGCGGCGCAGCGCCCGGCGCACCCGCTGGTAGAAGTCCTGGAACAGCGAGGCCTTCCACGAGTTCCACAGCTTCGGGTTGGTCGCGCGCACATCGGCGCAGGTGAGCACGTAGAGATAATCGAGATGCGCCTCGTCGCCCACCGTGTGCGCGAAGGCGTTGATGACCTCGGGATCGCCGATGTCCTGTTTCTGCGCGGTCAGGGAGAAGGTGAGGTGGTGGCGGACCAGCCAGGCCACCAGGCGCGCATCGTACGGCGAGAGGCCCTGCTCGAGGCAGAACGCCTCGGCGTCCACCGCGCCGAGCTCGGAATGATCGCCGCCGCGGCCCTTGGCGATGTCGTGGAACAGCGCCGCGAGGTAGGCGACTTCGGGCCGCGGCAGCTGCTGCATGATGCGCGAGGCCTGCGGCAGCTCCTGGTCGTAGCGCGGGATCGCGAAGCGCCTGAGGTTGCTCACCACGAACAGGATGTGCGCATCGACCGTGTAGGCGTGGAACAGGTCGTACTGCATGCGCCCGACGATGCGTCCGAAGGCCGGAATGTACCGGCCGAGCACCCCGTAGGTATTCATACGGCGCAGCTCGTGGGTCACCCCGACGGGCGAGCGCACGATCTCGAGAAACAGCCGGTGGTGGCGCGGGTTCTGGCGGAACTCCTCGTCGATCAGCCACAGGTTGCGCGCCACCGCGCGCATCGTCGAGGCGCGTACCCCCTTGATCTGCGGATGCTGCTGCAGCAGCGCGAACAGCTCGAGCAGCGCCGAGGGGCTGCGCGCGAACACATCCTCGCTCAACTCCTCGAGCGAGCCGCAGCGCACCTGGAAGCGGGCATTGAGCGGCCGGGGCGGCTCGCTCTCGGTGAGGATCGCCTCGCGAAACAGCTGCAGCAGCAGCTCGTTGAGCAGGCTCACGTCCTTGACGGTGCGGTAGTAGCGCTGCATGAACTGCTCGACCGCGAGCGTGTACGAGGCGTCCTCGTAGCCGAAGGTCTGTGCCAGGCGGATCTGGTGATCGAACAGCAGCCGGTCCTCGCGCCGGTCGGTGAGCACGTGCAGCCCGAAGCGCACCTTCCACAGGAAGGCGCGCGCCTGCTTCAGGCGCCGCAGCTCGGCCACCGTGAGGAACCCGTGGCGCTCGAGCCCATCGAGCGTGTCCGAGCCGAAGTGCCGCTTGGCGACCCAGGCGATGGTCTGGATGTCTCGCAGTCCCCCCGGTCCGGTCTTGACGTTCGGCTCGAGGTTGTAGGCGGTGTCGTTGGCCTTGAGGTGTCGGCTCGCCTGCTCGCTCACCTTGGCTTCGAAGAAGTCCCTGACCGGCCAGAGGTGCTCGGGGGCAAGCGCCGCGCGCATCGCCGCGAGCCGCGCCTCGTCGCCGGCGAGCAGCCGCGCCTCGATCAGGGTCGTCATGACGCTGACATCGGCGGCGCTCTGCTCGGCGCATTCCTGCACGGTGCGCACGCTGTGCCCGACCTCGAGGCCGATATCCCACAGGAAGGCGAGCAGCCGCTCGAGCGCGCCGCGCTCGGCGCCTTCCGGGGGCTGCGGCACGAGCAGCAGGATGTCGATGTCCGAGCACAGGTGCAGCTCGCCGCGCCCGTAGCCGCCGACCGCGACCAGCGCCCAATCCTCCATCGACGCCAGGGCATGGCAGCGCCAGGCGGCCTGCAGCACGCGGTCGATGAACGCGGCGCGCGCATGTACCAGCGCCTCGACCGGCTCATCGGCGAGGAAGCGCGTCTTGAGCTCCTCGTGGGCCTGGCTCAGCAGCTCGCGGAACGCCGCGGGCGAGCCGCGCGACTCGGCGAGCCGCTGCGCCAGGCCGGCGAGCAGCGGCCAGTCGGAGCCGGCCGGTTCGGTCGCTTCCGACGGCGCCTCATCGCCCACAGGATCGAGGTCTCGGGCGGTCATGACGCTGCGCGCGCGCCTCGGTCCGCCGCCCCGAGGGTGAGCACTTCGTGCCCCGAGTCCGTCACCAGCACGGTGTGCTCCCATTGCGCCGACAGCGAGTGGTCCTTGGTGATGACGGTCCAGCCGTCGGGCAGCAGCCGCACGTGGCGCTTGCCTGCGTTGACCATCGGCTCGATCGTGAAGGTCATGCCGGGCTCGAGCGTCAGCCCGGTGCCGGGCTCGCCGTAGTGCAGCACCTGCGGATCCTCGTGGTACACCCGGCCGATGCCGTGGCCGCAGTACTCGCGCACCACCGAGTAGTTGTTGCGCTCGACGAAGGTCTGGATGGCGTGTCCGATGTCCCCGAGCCTCGCGCCCGGGCGCACCACCTCGATGCCGCGCCACATCGCCTCGAAACACGCCTCGGCGAGCCGTTGGGCGTGGGTGGGCGCTTTGCCCGCGAAGTACATGCGGCTGGTGTCGCCGTGGAAGCCGTCGCGGATCACCGTGACGTCGATGTTGACCATGTCGCCGGCTTTCAGCCGCTTATCGTTCGGGATACCGTGGCAGACGACGTGGTTGACCGAGGTGCAGATCGTCTTGGGGAAGCCCCTGTAGTTGAGGTTTGCCGGGATCGAGCGCTGCACCGTGACGATGTAATCGTGGCAGATGCGGTCGAGCTCCTCGGTGGTCACGCCGGGCACCACGTGCTCGGTGATCATGTCGAGCACATCCGCGGCGAGCCGGCAGGCGATGCGCATCTTTTCCTGCTCCTCGGGCGACTTGATGGTGACGGGCATGGGTCTTCCAGAAAGGCTCGAACCGTCCCGCGGTCCCGTCCCGGGCAAGGGGCCGGCTGTGGCGCGCGCAAGACGTTGTTCAGGCGAGGGCTTCATGGTATAAAGCGCGGCCTTTTTTGGCAATCAACCCACACGCGCATCGCAGATTCCGCAGACTGGGTGTTCCGCCGGGCGCTTCGGCTCCGGGCGGGATGGCTGCGGTGATGCGCGGAGGCTCAACCCAACGAGGAGTTTCTCATGACCGGCGTGTCCATGCGACAGATGCTGGAAGCGGGGGTGCATTTCGGCCACCAGACCCGCTTCTGGAACCCGAAGATGGCTCCCTATATCTTCGGCGAGCGCAACCGGATCCACATCATCAATCTCGAGAAGACGCAGCCGCTCTATGCGCAGGCTGCGCTGTTCGTCAAGGCCGTGGCGGCCGACGGCGGGCGGGTGCTGTTCGTCGGCACCAAGCGCTCGGCGCGCGAATCGATCCAGAAGGAGGCCGAGCGCGCCGGCCAGCCCTTCGTCAACCAGCGTTGGCTCGGCGGGATGCTCACCAACTTCAAGACCATCCGCCAGTCGATCAAGCGCCTGGAGGAGATCAGCGAGCTCGCGGTCTCCGGGGCGCTCGAGCGGCGCGGCAAGAAGGAGGCGACGCAGCTGCGGCGCGAGCAGGAAAAGCTCGAGAGGAGCCTCGGCGGCATCAGGAAGATGGAGTCGCTCCCGGATGCGCTGTTCGTGGTCGACGTCGGCCACGAGAAGCTCGCGATCGACGAGGCGCGCAAGCTCGGCATTCCGGTGGTGGCCGTGGTCGACACGAACTGCTCCCCGGACGGCATCGACTATGTGATTCCGGGCAATGATGACGCCATGCGCGCCATCCAGCTCTACGCCACCGGCATCGCCGATGCGGTGCTCGAGGGCAAGGAGTCCGTGCCCGCCGTGGTGGTGGGCGAGGACGAATTCGTCGAGCTCGACGAGGCCGGCAACCCGCGCAGAAAGAGCGCGCGCGGCAAGGCGAAACCCGCCGCGGTGCGCGCCCGCAAGCCCGCCGGCCGACGGCGCCTGCCGCCGGTGAAGACGCCGGCGGTCGCGGTCCCCGCGGACGTCGCCCCGGACGAGGAGGCTCTGGAGGCCGAAGTGCCGGAGGTGGCCGCCTCCGGCGGCACGGGCACGACCCCCGCCTCGACGGCGCGCCGCCCGAACGGCCCGGCACGCCGCAAGGGCAGGGGCGAGTGACATGAGCGTCACGGCAGACACCGTCAAACAGCTGCGCGAGCGTACCGGCGCGGGCATGATGGAATGCAAGAAGGCGCTGCTCGAGACCGGCGGCGATCTCGATGCGGCCGCCGAGCTGATGCGCAAACAGGGCCTCGCCAAGGCGGACAAGAAGGCCACCCGCATCGCCGCGGAGGGCGTGATCGCGATCGCGCGCTCCGAGGACGGCCGCGCCGCGGTCATGGTGGAAGTGAACTGCGAGACCGATTTCGTGGCGCGCGAGCAGGACTTCCAGGCCTTTTCGCAGGCGGTCGCGGAGCGCGCGGTGGCCGAGCGGCCCGCGAGCCTCGAGGCGCTGCTGCAGGCGCGGCTCGGTGCCGAAACCATCGAGGAGCGCAGACGCTCGCTCGTCGCCAAGATCGGGGAGAACATCAGTGTACGGCGCTTTTCCCGGGTCGAGGCCCCGGGGCACCTCGGCGCCTACCGGCACGGGACGCGCATCGGCGCGCTCGTGGCCCTCAAGGGTGCCGACGCCGGGCTCGCTCACGATCTGGCGATGCACGTCGCGGCGAGCAGCCCGCGCTATCTCTCGACCCGGGAGGTGCCGCAGGAGGTGATGGCCAAGGAGCGCGAGATCCTCACTGAGCAGGCCCAGGGCGAGGGCAAGCCGCCCGAGATCGTCGCGAAAATGGTCGAAGGCCGCTTGCGCAAGTCCCTGGGCGAGATCACGCTGCTCGGTCAGCCTTTCGTCAAGGACCCCGACGTGACGGTGGAGAAGCTGCTGAAGGGCGCCGGCGCCGAAGTCGTCGCGTTCGAGCGCTTCGAGGTCGGCGCGGGCATCGAGAAGAAGCAGGAGGACTTCGTCGCGGAAGTCATGGCCCAGGTGAAGGGCTCGAGCGGTCCGGCGAGAACCTAGGCCGCGGGCGGAGCGCTTCGCGAGGGGCTGGAACGGCCGCTGCGCGGTGGAGGCGGAAGCGGTCCGGCACCGCGGCGCCTCGAGCAAGGCGGGCGGTGCGAGGCACGGCCCGCAACGGGCTCGTCCCGGGACGGGACGAGCGACATCCCTTCGAGGGAATGCCCGGGATCGTCGGCCCGCGGGCGGGCCCGGACCTGTGACGAGTGAAGGTTGGCGCATGGCAATCGAAAAATCCGAGCCGTCCCGCTACTCCCGCGTCCTCGTGAAGCTCTCCGGCGAGGCCCTGATGGGCCGGGGCGAGTACGGCATCGAGCCCGCAGTGCTCAAGCGCATTGCGGGCGAGCTCGAGGACATCGTCGGCTCGGGAGTCGAGCTCGCCGTGGTCATCGGGGGCGGCAACATCTTCCGCGGCGCGGGCCTTGCCCGTGACGGCATGGACCGGGTGACCGCCGATCACATGGGGATGCTCGCCACCGTCATGAACGCGCTCGCGATGCAGGATGCGCTCGAGAGCCGCGGCCTGCATGCGCGCGTGATGTCCGCCATCCGCATCAACGAGGTCTGCGAGGACTACATCCGCCGGCGTGCCATCCGCCACCTCGAGAAGGGCCGGGTGGTGATCTGCGCCGCCGGCACCGGCAACCCCTTCTTCACCACCGACACCGCCGCGGCGCTGCGCGCGATCGAGATCGGCGCGGACGTGCTGCTCAAGGCGACCAAGGTGGACGGGGTGTATTCGGAGGACCCGGTGCGCAACCCGGCCGCGCAGCGCTATGCGCGCCTGACCTTCGACCGGGTGCTCGCCGAGAAGCTCAATGTGATGGATGCCACCGCCATCGTGATGTGCCGCGACAATCACCTGCCGCTGCAGATCTTCAATCTGAACCACCCCGGCGATCTGACGCGCATCGTGCGCGGCGAGGAGCTCGGGACCGTCGTGACGTGCGAGTGAGCCGCGCCGCCCTGGAGAGTCGCAATGCTCGATGACATCAAGAAAGACGCGCGTGAGCGCATGGCCAAGTGCGTGCAGACGTTCCAGTCGGACATGAAGAAGCTGCGCACCGGCCGGGCGCATCCGAGTCTGATCGAGCACCTGAAGGTGGACTATTACGGCTCCGACGTGCCGCTGCAGCAGGTCGCCAGCATTGCCGTCGAGGACGGCCGCACGCTCGTGATCTCTCCATGGGAGAAGAGCGTCGTGCAGGCCATCGAGAAGGCCATCTTCAAGTCCGACCTCGGGTTGACTCCCATGACGGCCGGCACCGTCATCCGCATCCCCATGCCGGCTCTGACCGAGGAGCGCCGCCGCGAGATCACCAAGGTGCTGCGGGCCGACGCCGAGAATGCGCGGGTCGCCGTGCGCAATGTGCGCCGCGATGTCATGAACGACGTCAAGGAGATGTTGAAAGAGAAGCTCATCTCCCAGGACGACGAGCGGCGCGCCGAGGGCGACATCCAGAAGCTCACCGACAAGCACGTGAACGACATCGATCAGCTTCTGGCGGCCAAGGAAAAGGAGGTCATGCAGGTCTGATGGCCCGCGCCGTGTCCCCCACCGACCTGCCCGCCAGCCTGCCGCGTCACATCGCGATCACGATGGACGGCAACGGCCGCTGGGCGGCCGCGCGCGGCCTGGCGCGCTCCGCGGGCCACAAGGCCGGCCTCGATCCCGTGCGGATGTGCGTCGAGGAGTGCACGCGGCTCGGGGTGCAGGCGCTGACGCTGTTCGCCTTCTCGAGCGAGAACTGGTCGCGGCCGGCCGACGAGGTGGCGAGCCTGATGGGGCTGTTCCTGACGGCCATCGACCGCGAGGTCGACGAGCTCGACCGCCAGGGCGTGCGGCTGCGCATCATCGGCGAGCGGCGCACGCTCTCGGTGCGGCTGCAGTCGCAGATCGCCGCCGCCGAGCAGCGCACCGCCGGCAACACCGGGCTGAAACTGCAGATCGCCGTGAGCTACGGCGGGCGCTGGGACATCGTGCAGGCGGCCCGCGAGCTCGCCGGGCAGTGCGCGAGCGGCGGACTGCACCCCGGGCAGATCGATGAGAACCGCTTTGCCGCGGCACTCGCCCTCGGCGGCCTGCCCGATGCGGACCTGTTGATCCGGACCGGCAGCGAGCGGCGCATCAGCAACTTCCTGTTGTGGAACCTGGCGTACGCGGAGCTGTACTTCACCGATCGGCTGTGGCCGGACTTCGACCGAGGGGAGCTGGCGCGCGCGCTCGAGTTCTTCGCGGGACGGGAACGGCGCTTCGGTCTCACCGGCGGACAGGTCCACGCCGGCCAGCGCCCGCAGAGGGCGCCGTGATGAAAGTGCCGCTTCCGTGAGCGACCCGCTGCGCAAGCGAATCGTGACCGCCGCCCTGCTGATCGCGCTGCTGCTCATCGTGCTGCTGGCGCTGCCGGCGGCTGCGACGCTGGTCCTGCTCAGCCTGGCGGTGCTCGCCGGGGCGTGGGAGTGGTCGGCGTTTCTCAGGCCGCGGGGGGTGTGGCCGCGCGTCGGGTACGTGCTGGCGGTTGCGCTGCTGCTCGGGCTCGCCTGGCGCCTCACCGCCGGGCCCGACGGGCTGCGCCTGGTGCTCGGGGCCGCGCTGCTGTGGTGGCTGGCGGCGCTCGGCTGGATCGTCTTCGCGCCCCAGCGGGTGCGGCCCTGGTCGGCCGGACTCGCGGGCGTGTGTGCGCTGGTGCCGGCGTGGATCGGGCTGGTGCGTCTGCGGCTGCGTCCGGGGCAGGGGGCCGAGTGGGTGCTGTTCGCGCTGCTGCTCGTCTGGGCGGCCGATATCGGCGCGTACTTCGTCGGCCGGCGCTTCGGGCGGCGGCATCTGGCGCCGCACGTCTCGCCCGGCAAGACCTGGGAGGGCGTGCTCGGCGGGGCGCTGGCCAGCGTGCCGGTGGCGATCGCCGGCAGCCTCTGTTTCCGGCTGCCGCCCGGGGCTTTCCTCGGGCTGTGCCTGATGGCGGTCGGGTTTTCCATCGTCGGCGATCTCACCGAGAGCCTGCTGAAGCGCTTCGCCGGGATGAAAGACAGCGGTACCCTCTTCCCGGGGCACGGCGGCGTCATGGACCGGATCGACAGTCTGACGGGCGCGGCCCCCGTGCTGATTCTCGGTCTTACTTTTCTCGGAGTCCTGCCATGATCGGCGTGGTCGTTCTGGGTTCCACCGGCTCGATCGGCGAGAGCACCCTCGATGTGCTCGCGCGCCATCCGGACCGATTCCGTCTGGTGGCCATCGGGGCCCATCGCAGTGTGGAGAAGCTGCGCCAGCAGATCCTGCGATACCGTCCGGCCTATGCGGCGCTCGCCGATGAGCAGGCGGCGCGCGATCTGACGCTGCGCCTCGCCGATGCGGCGCCGCACACGCGGGTGCTCTCGGGGCCCGAGGCGCTGCTCGAGCTGGCGACGCTGCCCGAAGCGCAGTGTGTCATGGCGGCGATCGTCGGGGCGGCCGGACTGCCCTCGACACTCGCGGCGGCGCGCGCCGGCAAGCGCTTGCTGCTCGCGAACAAAGAGTCCCTGGTGATGTCCGGCACGTTGCTGATGGAGGCGGTGCGCCAGGGCGGCGCCACGCTGTTGCCGATCGACAGCGAGCACAACGCGATCTTTCAGTGTCTGCCGCCCGGGGCGCGCACCGGCGAGGCGCCGCCGGGGGTGCGGCGGCTGCTGCTCACGGCATCCGGCGGACCGTTCCGGGACTGGACGGCCGAGGCGATCGAGGCGGCGAGCCCGGAGGCGGCCGTGGCGCATCCGAACTGGGTGATGGGGCGCAAGATCTCGGTCGACTCGGCGACCCTGATGAACAAGGGCCTGGAGCTCATCGAGGCGTGTTTTCTGTTCGGCCTCACGCCCGAGCGCGTCGAGATCGTCGTGCATCCGCAGAGCATCATTCACTCGCTGGTGGAGTACGTCGACGGATCGGTGCTGGCGCAGCTCGGCTCTCCGGACATGCGTACGCCCATCGCGCACGCGCTGGCGTGGCCGCAGCGCATGGCCTCGGGAGTGGCCTTTCTCGACCTGGTCCAGACCGCGCGGCTCGATTTCCGCGCCCCGGACCCCGTGCGCTTTCCCTGTCTGCGGCTTGCGCAGCGCGCCGCCGCGGCCGGCGGACTGGCGCCGGTGCTGCTCAATGCCGCCAACGAGATCGCGGTGCATGCCTTCCTCGAGCGGCGGTTGAACTTTCCCGGGATCGCCTCGGTCATTGAGGAGGTGATCACACGCTGTTCCGCGGGAAAGATCGGCGGATTGGAGGATGTCCTGGCCGCCGACGCGGAGGCTCGGCGGCGCGCGCAGGAATGCATCGAGGCGGGCGCGGGCGGCGCGGCGCGCCGCTGTGGCGGCGGGGCATGAGCGTCCTGTGGTACGCCCTGTGGTTCGCCGTCGCCGTGAGCCTGCTGGTCACGGTGCACGAGTTCGGCCACTTCTGGGTGGCCAGACGCCTCGGCTTCAAGGTGCTCAGGTTCTCGGTCGGCTTCGGCAAGCCGCTGCTGTCGTGGCGCTGGGGCCGCGATCCGGTCGAATACGTCATCGCGCCCATCCCGCTCGGCGGCTACGTGAAGATGCTCGACGAGCGCGAGGGACCGGTGCCGCCGCAGGACCTGGCGCGCTCCTTCACCCGGCGGCCGCCCTGGCAGCGCATCGTGGTGCTGCTCGCCGGGCCGGCCTTCAACATCCTGTTCGCGATCGTGGTGCTCTCCGGCATGCTGTGGGCGAGCGGCCTGACGCGGGTGCTGCCGGTCGTCGGGGATGTCGCGGCCGGCTCGTTCGCGGCCCGGGCGGGACTGAAGCCGGGCGATCGGATCGTGGCGCTCAACGGCACGGCGCTCGACAGTCAGCAGCAGGTCACGTTCAGGCTGCTCGAGGTGATGAGCGGCAGCGGCGATGCCCATTTCCTGGTGCGCCGCCCGGACGGCGCGCTGGGCGCGGTCGATCTGGCGGTCGGCAATCCGGCCACGCGCCGCAGCCTCACCGCGCCCGCGGGCCTGTTCAGCGGACTCGGGTTTCACTTCTGGGTGCCGCCGATCCCGGCGGTGCTCGGCCCGGTGGTGCCCGGCGGGCCGGCGGCGCGCGCCGGGCTGCGGGCCGGGGACCGGATCCTCGCGGTCAATGGCCATCCGGTGAGCAATTTCGCGGACGTGGTGGCCCGCATCAGCCCCCATCCGGGCGAGACGCTCAGTCTCACCTACCGGCGCGGGGCGCTCGTGCGCACCGTCGAGGTGAAGACGGCGAGCGTGAGCGCCGGCGGCCGGCGCATCGGGCGCATCGAGGCCGAGGCACCGGCCGAGATCCCCTATCCGCCGAGCATGCTGCGGCACGTGCCGCTCGGGCCGATCGGCGCCCTGGGGCGCGCCACGCACCAGATCTGGAGCATGACGGCGCTGCAGGCGCAGCTGTTCTGGCGCATGATGCTCGGACAGGTGTCGCTGCAGAACCTGAGCGGCCCGCTGTCGATCGCCGAGTACGCCGGTCAGTCGGCGAGCGCCGGGGCGAGCTCCTTCCTCGGATTCCTGGTGCTGATCTCGCTGTCCCTCGGGTTTCTCAACCTGTTGCCGATCCCGATTCTCGATGGCGGCCAGATCGTCTTTCAGCTCGTGGAATGGATCAAGGGCGCGCCGCTGTCGGAGCGGGCGCAGGCGCTCGGCCAGCAGATCGGTATCGCGCTGCTGATCCTGCTGATGGGGGTGGCGCTGTTCAACGACATCGCGCGCCAGTTCAATTGACCGCTGAGTGAAACACCAAGCCGGACCTGCGAGGTCCGCTGCTCCCCACGGGGCGCCGCCGCGCGGGGAACCGGGGGAGACTTACGTGACCGCTGTGAGAGATTGGGGCCAAATGCTACAGAACTTGACGAATCAGCGTGGCGACTCGACGGTGAGCGCCGTATGAGGCCTCGTGTCGCGCTGCTCGCGGTCGCCCTCGCGGTGCACTCGGCGCTCGCCGGGGCGCAGAACGCGCCTTCCTCCGCGGCGGCGGACTTCACGGTGGGCAATATCGAGGTGCAGGGCCTGCAGCGCATCTCCGAGGGAACGGTATTCAACTACCTGCCGGTGAACATCGGCGATCACCTCGACGCGCGCAAGGTGCGCGAGGCGATCCGCGCGCTCTACGCCACCGGTTTCTTCCGCGACGTCGAGCTCAGGCGCCAGGGCAACACGCTGATCGTGGTGGTGCTCGAGCGGCCCTCGATCGAGAGCTTCACCATCAAGGGCAACAAGGCGGTCAAGACCAAGCAGCTGATGAAGTCGCTGCGCAACGTCGGGCTGGCGACCG
>JAJYTX010000040.1 GCA_021792815.1 Pseudomonadota bacterium | reverse complement strand
TGAAGGCAAAATTTATGTTCTGCAAAGCCGCGTGCTGACCCTACAAATCCCGACCTGCGGCGAACGGGGAGAACATAAATTGCTCGAGAACATACACATGTATATGGACTCGAGTCCATATACATGTTAACGGCAAGCGCGAGGAGCGCCTGACGGTAAGGCTTTGAAAGATATGGGGAAGGCTGGCCGGGATTGGTAGGATGTTTGTTACCAGACATCCAGCCCACCGATTGAGAAGCTGTATTCTGGTTGCCGCGTGTTGGACTATCCGTGTCTGAATACATGCGCGCGGACATAGCGAGCGAGATTTGCACATGAAGATGCCCGTATTCAGTCGGCAAGTTTCCACGCAACAGTTTCTCCTGCACGCAGCGGTATCAGCGAATCTGCGCCAATATTGATCTCCGATGGCACTGCCCAAGACTCCTTCACCAGCGTCACGCGATCGTGGTTGCGCGGCAACCGGTAGAAATGGGGGCCGTGAACACTCGCGAACGCCTCCAGCCTATCGAGCGCGCCAGCCTGCTCGAATGTCTCGGCATAAAGCTCAAGCGCCGCGTGCGGGGTGTAAATACCGGCGCAGCCGCAGGCGGACTCTTTAGCGCGGCGCGGATGTGGCGCGCTGTCGGTACCGAGAAAAAACTTCGGGTTGCCGTTCGTGGCCGCACTGACGAGTGCCGCGCGATGCATCTCGCGCTTCAAGAGCGGCAGGCAGTAATGATGCGGCCTAAAGCCCCCATCAAACATGGCGTTGCGGTTGAGTAGCAGGTGGTGTGGGGTGATCGTTGCCGCGACGTTATTCGGGGCGTGGTTGACAAACTCGACCGCCGCACGCGTGGTGATGTGCTCCAGCACCATGCGCAGGTCGGGGAACTGACGCACGAGTGGCGCCAGATGGCGCTCGATGAATACCGCCTCGCGGTCGAAAACATCCACCGAAGGATCGGTCACCTCACCGTGCAGGAGCAACGGCAAGTCGTGCTGCTCCATCGCGGCGAACACCGGGTAGCAGCGTTTGATATCGGTCACGCCGAACTCGGCGTTCGTGGTCGCGTCAGCCGGGTAATACTTGACTGCGTGCACCGCGTCGCTCGCCTTAGCCGTAGCGATCTCGGAAGGCTCAGTATCTTCGGTGAGGTGGAGCGCCATCAGCGGCTCGAACGACATGCTCTCCGGCAAGGCCGCAAGAATGCGCTCGCGATAAGCCAGCGCCTGCTCCGTCGTGGTCACGGGCGGCTTGAGATTGGGCATGACGATGGCGCGCGCAAACCGGCGCGCCGTGTCAGGCAATACCGAGACCAGCACTCCGCCATCGCGAAGGTGCAGATGCCAATCGTCGGGACGTACGAGGGTTAGGCGAGGCACTTGAAGGTGCCTAGCGCGTCGGTGTCCAGACTGCGCGGCGTGAACAGCCGGACGCTGAGGCTACGGCGCAATGCCGTGCCCAACGCATGTGCCTTTCCGTGGCGCGTGGCGACGGCCAGCCACCGTCCGCGGCACTCGTGCGGACGGATCACTCGCCTTGGCCCGCCGAATAGCCGCGCTCACCGTCGAAAGTATAGAGGTTCTCGGTCTTGATCGGCTCAAGGCCGGCAGCCTGTACGCGCTGCTGCAGCGCCAGCAGCATTGCGTGGTCGCAGTGGCCGTGCGCCAGGAAGCGGCAGCGCCAGTGGTCGGTGCGCAGCGTCTGCGCGTGGCCTTCGGGCCACACGCGCACGCCGCGGTTGGTGATCAGCGCCAGGCGCAGCGACGCTCCGGCCGCCGCCTGCAGGCGCGGTGCCAGCTGCGCGGCGTCGCGTCCGGGCGCGTCCCAGTCGAGGAACACGTCGATGCCGACGCAGCGCTTCCGGGTGCTTGAAGTCGGCGCGATTGGCGGCTGCGCGGCGCGCGTCGGTAGCCGCGGGACGTCCGTCTCGTCCACCGTGCGCGGCTTGAGCGTTTGTGGCACCTGGCCCAGGCGTGCGGCTACGGCGTGTGCAAACTCGCGGGTACCCACGCAGCGCTTGCTGGTGGCTTCGTTCATCAGATCGGCGGTGTGCAGTCCGTCCTCCAGCGTGCGCAGCCAGGCGTTGTGGATCGATGCCGCCATCACCGGTTCGCCAAGGTGCTCGAGCATCATCAGTGCCGCCAGGAGCAATCCAGAGGGATTGGCCACGTTCTTACCCGCGATGTCCGGCGCCGAACCGTGCACCGCCTCGAACATGGCCAGCGTCCCGCCGACGTTGGCCGATGCGGCCATTCCGATCGAGCCCGCCAGCTCGGCGGCGATGTCCGAAAGGATGTCGCCGTACAGATTGAGGGTGACGATGACGTCAAACTCGCGTGGCCTAGTGGCCAGGCGCGCTGCGCCGATGTCGATGATGCGGTGTTCGGTCTCCAGTTCGGGGTATTCGCGAGCAATCTCTTCGAAGACACTGTGGAACAGACCGTCGGTGAGCTTCATGATGTTGTCCTTGGTCAGACAGCTCACCTTGCGCCGGCCGTTGCGGCGCGCATACTCGAAGGCGTAGCGGATCACCCGCTCGCAGCCGGGGCGGCTGACCAGCTTCAGGCATTGTACGACTTCGCCGGTCTGACGGTGCTCGATACCGCCGTAGGTGTCCTCCTCGTTCTCGCGCACAATCACCACGTCCATGCCCGGGTGCTGCGAGGGCACGCAGGGGTGCAGCGCCATGCAGGGGCGGACGTTGGCGTACAGGCCCAGTGCCTTGCGCAGCGTCACGTTGACGCTCTTGTAGCCGCCGCCCTGCGGCGTGGTGATCGGGCCCTTCAGCAGCACGCCATACGCGCTGATGGCCTCCCAGGCGGCGTCGGGGATGCCAGCACTGTGGCCGGCACGGTAGGCGTGTTCGCCCAGCTCCAGCGGCTCGAACTCGACGAGCGCGCCGGCTTCGCGCAGAATGTGCAGCACGGCGTCGGTGATCTCGGGGCCGATGCCATCACCGCGCGCCAAGCAGATGCGATGGTTGCGCAAGCCGAAGGGTGCAGGTGACGGCAGGGTGGTAGGTACGGCAGGCATGGGGGGTTCCTTTGGGCGTCGTTCGTAACACGAAATATATATCGCGTATTGAACGGCGTCAATCTATAGCGCCGACGGGCGCGGGGGTGCGGGGCCGTGCCACCGCCGGCGACACTGCGCCCGCGGCATGGACCTTCTTCAGCAATCATGCCCACGTGCTGTTCTGCCTGGCGGCCGATCCGAGCATGCTGCTGCGCGACGTCGCGGCGCAGGTGGGCATCACCGAGCGCGCGGTGCAGCGCATTGTGGCCGACCTTGAAACTGCCGGCGTCCTCACCCGCGTGCGCGAGGGCCGGCGCAATCGCTACAAGGTGGATCCACGCGTATCACTGCGGCATCCGGTGGAGGCGCATCGCAGCATTGGTGATCTGTTGGCGCTGGTGCTCGGTGGGATGGCGTAGCGATCGTGGTGGAAATTCGCTAGAGGTGTAGTCTCTGACTTGGACGCAACCAAGACACAGGCGTATGCGAACGCCGGGGAGACTACGCCATGAGTGACGGTGGCGCGGCGGTTGCGGCCGCGATGGGGTGGGAGGAGCGGCTGGACCAGCTGGAGCAAGTGTTGCACCGAGGGATTCATGGTTAGGGCTTGTGAAATAATAACTCGCACCGCAATTGCGATTCATCCCCATGCGCTCAGACCTCACGGGTTGCAGTAATCACATCGGCCCGGGTCGGCGTATTGCCGGTCGGTGCGCTCGTGTGTGACACGGTGCCCGCACGTGAGGCACCCATGGATCTCGGCGCAGGTCTCGCGGCTCGGCGCGCCGCAGTCACTGCAGGGCAGTCCTGCGACTCGCTCGACGATCCAGAATCCAGGTGCACCGCAGACAGGACACTGAGAGCGGAGCTTCTTTGCCAAATCCTTGGCCGCCAGCCGGATGTTGTCCATGCGTGTGGGATTGGCATGGGCGCGGAGATCGACCTCGAGAAACACACGGTTGCTTGCCGACTGCACGGCCGCCCAAGCGTAGGCGGCTTCGAGTTCCGGCCAGGCGGCGATCCCCTTGCGGATACGCGGATCGTCCTCGCCTTCCGGTCTCAGCACCAGCTGGTGTTCGGGAAAACCGGCCTTGCGGGCGAACGTCTTGGCGGCGGCCCAGTCTTCCGCCAGATGGTAGGCGCTGTTCGCCTTGCCTTTCGCCACACCGACCACCTCGATATCGCGAAGGTCGTCGATAAAGATCAAGAACTCCACGTTCCATGGAAACATCCCCGCGAACGGGTCCGGCCCGAAAGAGCCCTCACTTGCCAGCCCCAGCGACAACCCTGCGAGCTCCATGCCGATCCGCGCCTTCCTTCGCGCCGCCTCGATCTGCGTGCCGGTGCGCGGAATGTCGCGACTAAAGGTGCCGAGGAGATCGGTGTCGTAACCTGCCACCCGTTCCACCCGGCAATCTAACGCGGTATCCAGGATAGGGGCGATTACCTGCTCCTTACCGTGCTGGGTGAGTAGCGCTATGCGCTCGCCCGCATAAGGGGCGGGGCAATGATCAGTCGAAGTCACAGATCTCTCCGGGCAAGGACTTGCGGCGACGGCGGTAGCGCTCGTCGTCGAAATGACTCTCTCGTCCGCGACCATGATCTTTGCGCCATGGCGGATATCCCTGGGTAGGGGCAGGCACCTCCTTCCGAGCGGCTCGCCGGATGAGCCGATCGGGCTCGCCTCGCAGGAATCCGCGGGCCTTATCCTCGTCGAGCACGTGCTCGACATGGTCCGTGTTCGGGACATACCAGGGGCGATCCGCGGCCTGGGCACAGTCGTCAGCCGGACTGTCCTGTTCGATCACGTTGTCACTCCTGCCAAAATCCGTCTTTGGCCCACTGCCAGTAACTGATCGAGGCTTGTTTGCAGCGTAACCTCGCCGCGCGGCTGATTCCAGCGAGCGACCTTTCGGAGCGGCTCTCGACCTCATTGCGCAACATCACTTCAGCGCCGATGAGCGCGGGACGGGTGAGCCGAGCCATCCATGAGGTCGCGACGAGCGGCAGGTTCTGCAGCGATCGCGCGATTGCCGGCTATGCCCGGGATGTCTGGGGTGTGTCTCGCTGCATGCCGACCGC
Source organism: Pseudomonadota bacterium (assembly GCA_021792815.1). The sequence goes on along the minus strand of JAJYTX010000040.1, from coordinate 6,880 downwards.
TCGCCCGGCGCAGGCATCGCGTGCGATGTGCGCCTCCGTCCAGGGACGCAGCAAGTGCCCGAGCAGTTCGAGATCGTTGGCGAGCGCGAGCGGATCGCGGCCGATGGCTGAGCGCAGCGCGTCTTTCAGCCACTCGCTGATCGCCGGGTGCGCCAGGGCACCGTGAATGCGCCGCTCGGCGCCGATCAGGTCGGTTTCGTGTGTTGAGAGAGGCATGGCGTGTTCTCCTCACAGGACATCAAAAATAGCCTTCGCGCTTTTGCTGCTCGAGCGAGCCGCCGGCATCGCGATCACCGAGTCGGCCGCTGCGTTCGGAGCGGCGCGAGTGCAGCGTCTGCTCCACGACCGCCTCGAGCGTCTCGGCGTCCGACTCCTCGGCCGCGGTCACGGGCCAGCACCCCAGGGTGCGAAAACGAACCTTGCGCTCCCGGGCGACCTCACCCGGCCGCAGCGGCATGCGCTGCGGCTCGTCGACGACAATGAGTTGTCCGTCGCGCTCCATGACGAGACGGGGACGCGCCAGATACAGTGGCGCAAGCTCGATTCCGCGCGCCAGGGCATAGGCGAGAACGTCGCACTCGGTCCAGTTGGAGAGCGGAAAGACGCGCGCGGTTTCCTGTGCGCCGAGACGGAAGTTATACAGGTTCCACAATTCCGGCCGCTGAAGGCGTGGCTCCCAGGTGTGGTGCGGGCCGCGCAGGGAGACGACGCGCTCCTTGGCGCGCGAGTGCTCCTCGTCGCGCCGGGCGCCGCCGATGATGATGTCGTATCCGCCGTCGTCCAAAGCGCTTTTTAGCGCTTCGGTACGCATGACGGTCGTATAGAGGTCGCCGTGCTCGAAGGGGTTGATTCCGGCGGCACGGCCGGCTTCGTTGTGGTGCACGCGTAGACGAAAGCCATGGCGTAGCGCAAACCGATCACGGAACTGAAGCAGGTCGCGGAACTCCCAGGTTGAATCGATGTGCAGCAGCGGTACTGGCGGACGCGACGGATGAAACGCGCGGCAGGCGAGGTGCGCAAGCACGGTCGAGTCCTTGCCGCCGGAGAACAGCAGCACCGGATTGCGCGCCTCGGCGATTGCCTCGCGCAGAATGAAGATCGCCTCGGATTCGAGGTCGGCGAGGGAGGCTCGCAGCGGTGCTTGCGGCGGATTGCCCATACCCGTCTCGGATGCGTGCGGCATCGTCATGCGGTCAGCCCGAATGTTCCGGCACACCCCCAGGCGATGTGCTCCGTTCAGCGGCGCCGTCGCGGATCGATCCCAGCACGCAGGTTTCCCAGTGCGCGCCGCGCAGGCGCTCGAGGGAGTGTTCCTGCAGGCGGTACACATACAGCCACTGGTTTTCGATCAGCTTCGAAAGATCGGACTGGCGTTGAACGATTCGCTCTAGCCGTTCGCGCGGCGTATCGATCAGAACCGTCAGACGCAGCGGTGCGTGTCGCCAGCGGGTGCCGTCGTGCACGGACTGCTGGGAGAGCCCGATGCGCAGGTCGCCGCTGTGTCCCTCCAGGACCCCGATGTGTCCGCCGAGCACGTTGTGCAGCAGCTTATTGCCGCTGCCGAAACGCTCCGGATCGACAGTCGAGCCGTAATACTGCAGGTTGATCCAGTGCGCCACTATCAGCGGTCCGGTGAGAATCTGCTCGAGGAGCTCGCCGTCGGGGTCCTCCTGCCAGAGGTACTCGTGCAGAAAGACCCGTCCCTGCAGGTCGATACCGCGAGTTCGATCGCGTGCGGCCAGGATGAATGCGGCGTTACCGGCGAGTCCCCACTCGGGGCGGACTTCCGCCCAGTCGCGAGCGCGCCGCTGCAGGCGGCGCAACAGCGCGCCGTCGCGCCCGGCAAAGCGGGCCAGGCCGAGGCTCGGCGCGCGTTCGCGGCGCACTTCTGTACCGGCTTGCCGCAATGTCTCGCGCAGGCGCTCGAGGTCGGCCGAATGGCTCGACGGCACCCGTTGCAGATCGAATAGATCGACGGTGTCCGTGACGGTGTCATGCAACCCGGCGAGCACCACGGTCTGTTCGGGAATCGCCAGGCCGCGCTCGGCGAGCGCGCGGCGCACCGCAGGGTCGTTCAGCAGGTCGGCCAGGATCCGTGCGTTGATATCGCCGCTGTTGCCGCCGCAGGCGCCGCAGGCGAGCGCGGCAGCCTGCGGATTGTTGGCCGTCCGTGCGCCGTGTCCGATGAGCACGAGCAGACGAGCGAACGATCTGCCGAGCCCCATTGCGCGCAGGATACTCTGCGCGAGGTCCGCCTGTTCGGCGAGTGCATCGGGGCCGCTGCTGAGCAGGCGGGGACGGAGCGAGGCGTGCGCCGAGCGGGCAAGTCCAATGCTTTCCGGTGCCGCGCTGGTGCGCCCGAGTGCCCGGGCGAGCAGTTTCGGCAGATACGTCAGGCCGAGAATTTCCACAGTGCTGAACGCGCCGGTGGGCATTCGCGCGAAGGGCTGCAGGCTCGCGCGGCGCTGCAGCGCCTGCCTGCGCTGCGCGCCAAGGCGGTCGTCTTCGAGCGCGTTCCCGCTCGAGTCGAGTGCGGTGAGGGTCGGGGCGAGCAGTGCGGGCAGCTGGGCACGCTCGATCGATGTGCCGAGCGGAGTGTAGCGGATGGGCAGTCCGAAGAAGCCGGCAAATCCATACGTGCGCGCGCCGGCGTCGGTGCGCTCGACGGCACGGCGCATGCGCTCGGAGCGGACATCAATGCAGAAGACGAGCTGCGCATGCGGCGGTGCGGGCTCATCGGTCGAATCGACGGCGCGCGGCGCGCGTAGCGCGGCGAACAGACGATGCTGATAAGCGACCTCGTGGGCGCGCTGCCAGAGCAGATCGACGGCGAGCGCTGCACTGCGCTCGGCGCAGGCCGCGGCGTTCCATTGCTGTACCCAGTCCCACCACACCGAACGTTCGTCGTGACACCCATCGTGCAGCAGCGCCTCCCAGCTCAGGCGGCTCACCAGCAGTTCGGGCAGGTGCGCATCGTCCCCTCCGGCGAGCGCCGCCTCCCAGCGCAGATATGCGCACCACGCCGCCCAGCCGCCGATGCTCTGGGCAATGACCTGGAGCAGATCGGTCAGCCGTGTGTCGCGCACTGCAAGCCGGTCGAGTGCCCAGTTGAGCGCGGCGTCGGCATCCTCGGGCAGCTGTCCGGCGCGGGGGTGCAGCGCCGCGAAACGCCGGTCCTCGAGCAGCGCAGCGCGCCATCCTGCGAGCAACCCGGGCCGACGGTCGGGCTGCCAGTCGGCCTGCAGCCGATCGAAATAACCTGCGCAGTATTCGCTGATCTGCTGCGTGATGCGGGTGCGCCATGGTATCGCGCAGCCCAGGCGGCTCTCGGCGTCGAGCCGGTCGCTGAGCAGCGGCAGTCCGCCCTGTGCGGGGGCCGGCTGCATGAGGGCCTGCACGGCGGACGGGACGCTCGGCACCACGGTTTGTTCGCGGAGGGCCTGCTCGAGGTGTGAGAGCTGGATTTCCCCGTTCTGCCAGGCGCGCAGGTATTCCGCGCGAGCCAGTGTCATGGGGGCTTCGGCGAGGCGCTGCAGCCGCGCGGCCGCGGCGGCGAATGGCAGCGCTCGATACCCCCAGTAGGGGCTGACCGCGACCTGCCGATCGAGCGGCCAGGCGGGCGCGACGCCTTGGCAGGCCGTCTCGAGCGCCCTGCGGCGCAGGCTCGACGTGCTCTGCAGCGCCAGTGCGACTGAGCCGCTCAAGCGGCACCTCCTTCGCGCTGCGCGAGCCACTGGCCGAGGTGCGCGTCCGTGCCGCGCACGCCACGCCAGGGCCATCGCGAGGTGACGAGCCGCGTGATGGGTTCGTCAAGAAAGTATCCGGCCGATGCCCAGGCGTAGAGGCGCGAGCGCAGTGCCGCGGTGCCGGTGCGGCGCGCACGCTCCTGCGCCCAATACAGCGCGAGCAGACACATCGTGCTGTAGAGCGCCAGTGCCGGTGAGGGGCTTGCCGAGTGCACGCCGATGCCCCGTTCCATCGTCAGATGCCACAGCAGGTACAGCTGCACTGCGAACGCTGCTGCCAGGAGGTTGCGGGCCTGGGCGGCGAAGTTCGGTGCGATATTCCACTGCAGGGTTGCGATGCCCAAAGTGCACAGGAGCAGTGCGATCCAGGGGAGCGGCGGGGCGTGCAGCATGTCGCGCCACAGCAGTACCGAGGCCGTGACGATGGCGGCGGCGACCGGTAGCGCGAACAGCGGTGCGAGCCGCCCGCGTGGGCTCGTTTCGGGCAGCATGCGCCGCTCAGCGCTCTCGCCGACTACCTCTCCGGAGCAGAGGAATGCATGCGCCTTGTACAGCGCGTGCCCGAGCAGATGCAGTAGCGCCAGGCCGTAGAGCCCCAGGCCGCACTCCGTGGCCATCAGACCCATCTGCGAGCAGGTCGACCAGGCGAGTCGCCCCTTCAGCGAGGGGCAGGTCATCAGGGTGAGTCCGGCGAGCGCCGCGGTCGTGCTGCCGACGATCACCAGCAGCCCCTGGGCCGGCAGCGAGGTGCTGATGAGCGGCGCGAGGCGGATCAGCACGTAGCCGCCGAGGTTGACGACTCCGGCGTGCATCAGGGCGGAGACGCTAGTGGGCGCCTCCATCACCTGCACCAGCCAGCCATGCAGGGGCAGCTGGGCGGATTTCAGCAGCACGGCCGCGGCGATCAGCAGCGCGGCGAGCTGAACGCTGGCAGTGGCGGCGCCGTGCGCGGCGAGCCGCTGCACCAGCTGCTCAAGCGCAAGCGTGTGCCAGCGGCGATAGAGCAGCACCGCCGCTGCGAGCAGGCACAACTCCGCGAGGCGGTTGGCGAGGATCTTCTTGCGGGCGGCGATGCGGGCCGCAGGCCGATCGCGGTAGTGTGTCAGGAGCGGGTGCAGCGCCGCGCTGCTCGCGGCCCACGCCAGCATCAGTACCGCGAGATTGCGCGCCGCGACCACTGCGCTCACGCCGGCGAGCGTCAGCAGCAGCGCGCCGACGAAGCGCCGCTCGCCGGCCTCCCCGGTGAGGTTGCCTCGCGAGTAACGGGCGATGACCCAGCCGAGAAATGCGATCAGGGTCATCACCGCCGCGGCCGGCCCATTGTGCGGGCCAATCGCAAGACCGGGCACGAGGCGGCTGAGATCGCCGAGGAGCGCAACGCCGAGCGCGCCGCCCGTGACGCACGCAAGCACGGGCCAGACCGAGCGCCGGCGCAGCGCGGCGGCGGCCGCGCCGAGCAGGTACAGCAGCGGAACGAGCCAGGCGGTCCATTGCGGGTGATGCGACATGGGTGCTCCGAGGTGCGGACGACGGTGCGGAGTATTCCTGGACGGCGTTATCCTGTAAAATAGATTAAACAGAACTAAACGTTCTATAAAAGAGAACATGCGCAACCTCAACTTCCATCACCTGCTGTACTTCTGGACCGTCGCGCAGCGCGGGCATCTGACCCAGGCCGCCGCGCAACTGCGCGTGTCGCAATCGGCACTGTCGGCACAGATCAGGCAGCTCGAGGCGTATCTCGGCCAGCCGCTGTTCGAGCGCAGCGGACGGTCGCTGCAGCTGACGGAGTTCGGCGCCATGGTGCTCGATTACGCCGACAGCATCTTCGGGCTCGGCCAGGAGCTGATGGCCACCGTGCGCGGCGGACTCGGGCAGCGCCAGCAGCACTTGCGCGTCGGGGCGGTGGCCACACTGTCGCGCAATTTCACGGAAAATCTCCTGCGCCCGTTGTTCACCCGCCCGAATGTTCGTTTGACGCTGCAGTCCGGGAGTCTCGAAGAACTGCTCGAGCAGTTGCGGGTGCACAACCTGGATGTAGTGCTCTCGAACAGACCGGTGGTCGCCGAGGCCGAGCGGCCGTGGCGCTGCATGCCGCTGTCGCAACAGGCGGTGTGCCTGATCGGACCGCCGCGCGCGTCGCGGCGCCGCTTCCGGCCGCCCGATGATCTGGCCGGCATGCGCCTGGTGCTGCCCGGACCGAGCAGCGACGTGCGCAGCCAGTTCGATCTGTGGTGCGAGCGATCACGCCTCAAGATCGAAGTGGTTGCGGAAGTCGACGACATGGCGATGCTGCGATTGTTTGCACGCGACTCCGGCGCCGTCGCGCTGCTGCCCGAGGTGGTGGTGCAGGATGAGCTGCGCGAGGGCCGTCTGCAGCGCTACTGCGCGGTCCCCGGGGTTTTTGAGAACTTTTACGCCATCACCGCGTTTCGGCACAGCCCCTCACCGCTGGTGCAGCAGCTGCTCGCACTTGTGCGCTCGAAATAGCGCCGGAGGACTTCAGGGCGGTGCGCACGGGGGCCGCTGGTGCAGAATGAGATCACCTGCGCACCGGCCGCCGCCCGCGTTTCGGGGACCGCGCGCGGCGGCAGCGGACCCCGCGGGGAGCGGCAACTCCGTGACGGATCTGTGTGGTCTTGCGGCGAGCGGCCTGCTGCGAGAGCTGCAGGCGGATTGCGCGGTCATGGCCTCCGATGCGCTGCCCGGTTCTATGGCGTGCTGCGCGAAGCGCTCGCCGCGCATGGATGGACTGCTGCGAACAGCGCCGAAGCGGCTGACCCGCTTCGGGCACATCCTTGCGCTGAAGAGCGAACCCACGAGGGTGTACGTATTGCGCGGTGCGGCGGGACTTTCCCCTTGGAGAAGAGGCATTAAATCAGCAAATACTGATCAGTAAGTCCAATGATTCGACGGTGGAGAAGTTGGGCGAAATTCTGAGGGACAACCCCCGCTGGCGTGCTGGTACTGCGCGATGAGTTGGTTGGACTGATTGCCACCTTGGACCCATTGCCGCTAAGTTAACTTTGGAGCAACTTCTTGGCACCGGGAATCAAGTTGTATGATGTTGCGCGAGCCCGCCCCGCACAGAAGCGGCGTTTCTTCCGCTCCTCCTTGCGCTTCTCCAACAGATG